>DAHVNW010000033.1 GCA_027319095.1 bacterium
GTTTTACGATTGCTTTTCTTTTTCTGATTTAGAAACAAATTCTATTAATCCTAAGGGACTTGCATCACCGGCCCTGTATCCTGTTTTAATAATTCTTACATATCCTCCGGGTCTGTTTATAAATTTCGGCCCCAATTCTTTAAAAAGCTTCGTCGTTGCACTTTTGTCCCTAAGACGGGCAAAAGCAAGCCGCCTTCTTGATGTTGTATCGCTTTTTCCAAGCGTGATAAGTTTTTCTATATAGCTCCTTAAAACTTTAGCTTTAGGCAAAGTCGTTTCGATTCTTTCATGTTCTATTAGGGAAGAAGCCATATTCCGCAAAAGCGCGGCTCTATGTGACGATGTCCTGTTTAATCTTGTTTTAATTTTTCCGTGACGCATTTTGACCTCTAAAATAATATATAAATTTGAAAATTATTTTCCCGTTTTATTAACGGATAGATTATCTAATTTCATTCCGAAATTTAATCCCATGGTCGATAAAACTTCTTTTATCTCATTAAGAGATTTCCTTCCGAAATTTTTAGTTCTAAGCATTTCTCCTTCGGTTTTTTGAATAAGTTCGTAAATCGTTTTTATATTTGCGTTTTTAAGGCAATTCGCCGATCTAACCGAAAGTTCAAGTTCATCGACGGTTTTAAGAAGATTTTCGTTTAAACGATTTTCCGACGGCTTTTCGGCTTCAGCGACAGATCTCTTTTCATACATTATGTCCATCTCTTTAAACGCTGCAAAAACAGAGATCTGATCTTGCAGTATTAATGATGCCGACGATAAAGCATCTTCCGGAGTTATATATCCGTTAGTAGATATTTCCATTATAAGTTTATCATAATCCGTAATACCGCCGACCCTCGCATATGAAACATCCATAGTAACTTTTTTAACGGGAGAAAAAGAAACGTCAAGCGGAATTGTACCTATAGGCGCATCCTCGCGAATGTTTAATTCGCTCGGAACATAACCTCTTCCGCCGGTAACAAGCATTTGAGCCCTAAAACTCCCGCCCTTTGCAACGGTTAAAATCTTTTTATCTTTATTGACGACTTCTACGTTTTGAGGAGTTTTAATATCGGAAGCATAAACGTCGCCTTCTTTATCGACATCTATATAAGCGGCTTCAGGTTCGTCTCCAGTCATATTAAAATCTATATCTTTTAAATTTAATATTATCTCTGTAACGTCTTCGGTTACTCCGGGTATGGATGAAAATTCATGCGAAATTCCTTCAATTTTAACTTCCGATATTTTATAACCTATAATCGACGATAGTAAAATCCTCCTCAATGCATTGCCTATAGTCGTTCCAAAACCTCTTTCCAACGGTTCTACCATCAATTTTCCGTAAAAATCCGTATATGTTTCTTTCTCAAATTCTATCTTTTTTGGCTTAATAATAGAAAGCCAATTTTTTTTCATATTGCCTCCAAAAAATTATTATTTGGCGCTTGTTTACTTTGAATAGAGCTCTACTATAAGTTTTTCGTTTGCATTAGATATAATTTCGTCTCTTGCGGGTATGCCCTTTAAAACCCCCTGGTAAGCGTCTAAATCTGCCTCGTAATATTCTGGACGGGTTTTTCTTGCAGCAGACTCTAATGAATCTTTTATAATATCGCATTTTCTGCTTTTTTCGCAAACGGTTATCTTGTCCCCCTCCTTCAAAATGTATGACGGAATATTAACTTTTTTTCCGTTAATCAGGAAATGACCGTGGGTAATCAATAACCTCGCTAATTTTCTTGAAACCGCAAAGCCCAATGTGTAAACAGCATTATCGAATCTCCTTTCCAATAAAGAGAGTAAATTTTCGCCGGTAATTCCTTTAATTCTTTCGGCAGTTCTATACGTTTTTTTAAACTGTTTTTCCATAAGGCCGTATGTTCTTTTCAGTTTTTGTTTTTCTCTAAGCTGTTCTCCATATTCGGAAAATTTTCTTCTCATTCCTTTATGCTCTCCGGGTGCATATTCTCTTTTGTCGTAAGCGCATTTATCGGAGAAACACCTCTCTCCTTTTAGGAAAAGCTTGCCTCCTTCTCTTCTGCACAATTTGCAAACAGGACCGTTGTATTTAGCCAATTTCTCACCTCTTCTTTAACAGGTATCCCATTGAAATCGGATACCTAACTATTTATTTACCTACTTTATCAATTTTTGAGGCGGCCGATTTAAAATCGGCCCCTTATTATACTCTTCTTCTCTTGGGTGGGCGGCAGCCGTTATGAGGTATTGGGGTAACGTCTTTAATAAGAGTAATATTAAATCCGGAACTTTGAAGCGCCCTTAAAGCAGATTCCCTGCCGCCTCCTGGACCCTTTATATAAACCTCGATATTCGATACTCCGTAATCTGACACTTTTTTAGCAGCCTGTTCTGCGGCAACTTGTCCGGCATATGGCGTGCTTTTCCTCGAACCTTTAAATCCGCTTGTGCCGGAACTTGCCCACGCAAGCACGTTACCGCTTAAATCGGTAATGCTTACTATGGTATTATTAAAAGTTGATTTTATGTGCGCAACAGCATTCTGAATATTCTTTTTCTCTTTCTTCTTCTTTGGCATATTCTTTTTAACGTTTGCCATTAAATCCTCCAAACCTTTTTAATAAAATTATAGCAATTAATGTAAATTAAAAAATTTTTTTATAATTTTATACTATAAACTACTTTGCTTTTGCAGCCGCTACGGTTGATTTCCTTGGACCTTTTCTAGTTCTTGCATTTGTTTTTGTTCTTTGTCCCCTTACGGGCAACCCTTTCCTGTGCCGCAATCCTCTATAAGTCCCGATATCTATCAATCTTTTGATATTCATCTGGACTTCCCTTCTTAAGTCGCCTTCAACCTTTAATTCGCCGTCTATTAATTGTCTTATGGCGTTAACTTGAATATCGCTCAAATCTTTTACTTTAATATCGACAGGGATACCAGCCTTCGATAAAAGTTTGTTCGATAATGCGCGTCCGATACCAAAAATATAAGTTAACGCAATTTCGATCCTTTTATTCTTAGGTAAATCAATTCCAGAAATTCTTGCCATAATAATTCCTTCTTATTTTATTAAAATATTATAATTAAGCGCCGCTATCGGTTTATTTAGCCATTATCGGGATAATTTAACCCTGGCGCTGCTTATGTTTGGGATTTTCGCAAATAACTCGCACAACCCCTTTTCTTTTTATAACTTTGCATTTATCGCATATTTTTTTGACCGAAGACCTTACTTTCAACTTTATCTCCTTTAACTACTTTGTTTAATTTATTTATTTTGATATTTATTTACCCCTAAAAATAATACGTCCCCTCGTTAAATCATAAGGAGATAATTGAACGGTAACTTTGTCTCCGGCAAGAATTTTTATATAATGCATTCGCATTTTCCCTGATATATGCGCGAGCACTTTGTAACCATTTTCCAATTCAACCCTGAACATTGCATTGGGAAGCGGCTCTACTACCGTACCTTCGACTTCGATTAAATCTTCCTTATTAGACATAAATTAAGTAAGAATTTGCGGACCACTTTTAGTAACGGCAACGGTATGCTCGAAGTGGGCAGACAGTCCTTTATCTTTAGTTGCTACGGTCCATTTATTTTGTTTTATCTTTACCTTATACGAAAATTCGTTAACCATAGGCTCTATGGCGATTACCATTCCTTCCTCTATTAAAATATCGTTCGCTTCAATATAATAATTTGGAACCTGTGGTTCCTCATGCAATTTAAATCCAACTCCATGACCGACAAAATCCCTAACCACCGAATATTTATTCCCGGCTACAAAATTTTCAATAGCTATCGAAATATCGTTAATTTTATTGCCTGCTATAGCTTTTGAAATACCTGCGCCCAAAGATTCCCGCGTAATTTTTATTAAGTTTGAAGCCCGGTCGGATACCGCCCCTGCAGGCACTGTAACCGCCGCATCTGCGTAATAGCCGTTATAATAAACACCGAAATCTAAACTTACTATATCCCCTTCCCTTAATTTTCTTTGCGAAGGAAAACCGTGAACCACTTCTTCGTTAACGGACACGCATACCGAATACGGAAACCCTTTATATCCCTTAAAAGCAGGAACGGAATTTAACGAAAATGCCGTCTTTTCGGCTAACAAATCATATTCTATAGTTTTAATGCCCGGCTCCGTTATATCCGATAATTTATTTAATATTTCACGGACAATCGCCCCTGCGGCTTTTATTCCGTCGATATCTATTTTATTTTTGAGGTTCACCATTTCATTTTGCCGGATTAGAGCTATATATTCGCAATTATTTGGTTTTCAACCTCTTTCGGAGATTTTTCTCCATTAATTCTGATAATTTTCCCGCCCTTTTCAAAATGTTCGACTAGGGGATGCGTTGACTTATGGTACGTCGCCAATCTATTTTTAATAACATCGGGCTTGTCGTCGTCCCTGGTAATCAACGGTACTTCGCAATCATCGCATAACTCGTCTTTTTTTGGAGGATTAAATTTCATGTGATAAACTTTTTTGCATTTCGGACAAACCCTTCTATTGGTAAGTCTTTCCAATATAGCTTCGTCTTTAACGTCTATATAAATAACCTTATCCACGTCGAGATTAAATTCTTTCAACATTTCGTCTAATAAAGCATTCTGCGATAAATCTCTGGGAAACCCGTCAAATAAAAAACCGCTCTTTCCAAGATTTTGTTCTATATTAGATTTAATAATTCTTGCAACTAATTCTATTGGAACAAATTCGCCTTTATCCATATACGATTTTGCGATTTGACCAAGTTCTGTTCTTTTTTCGACATTCTCCCTTAATAGATCCCCGGTAGAAATCAACACAAAATCTTTGGTATTAGCGATGTTTTTTGCCTGCGTTCCTTTGCCGGCGCCAGGAGGTCCTATTAAAATATAAATTTTACTGGTCATTTTTGCTCCTCTTATTTTTATATTAAGTTATTTTTTAGACGCTTTTTTTAATAAACTGTCATAATTTCTGTACAATAAATGGGATTGTATCTGGACTATTGTATCCATTGCCACTACCACAACAATTAAAAGTCCGGTTCCGCCGAAATAAAAAGGCACATGAAACTTATTAATTAGTATAGTAGGCAATAAACATATTAAAGATACGTATATTGCCCCGATGAACGTAACCCTGTTTAAAATCTTATCTATAAACGCAGACGTAGATTTCCCCGGTTTTATTCCCGGTATATTACCTCCGTATTTTCGCAAATCGTCGGCAACATCGTCCACCTTAAAAGTAATAGCGGTATAAAAATAACAAAAGAAAAAAATTAAAACGACGAATATAATATTATAAAGAACTCCATTAGGATTTAAATATGCCGAAACCTTTTCAAAAAAAGGCACTTTGATAAAATTTGCTATAGTTGCCGGAAACAAAAGTATCGACATTGCAAATATAGGCGGGATTACTCCAGGGGTATTGACTTTTAACGGCAGATAACTGGTTTGCCCCGAATAAAGTTTCCTTCCTACCATCTTCTTTGCATATTGAATAGGAATTCTCCGCTGAGCGGATTCGACGTAAACGATAAAACCGATTACAAAGATCATAAATGCAACTATTAAAATTAAAAGCATGATGTTAATTTCTCCGAGGCGAACCATTTTAATAGTATTCATAAAAGCGCCGGGGATTGCCGCTACTATCCCTGCGAATATAATAAGAGATATACCGTTCCCTATACCGTGTTCGGATATTTCTTCTCCTATCCACATAACAAATACGGTACCTGCGGTCAACGCAATAACCGAAATAACAAGAAAACCCATACCAGGATGCATAACTACCGGCAACCCTTCCGGACTTCTCATTGCTTGTATGCCGTAACTTATTCCTATAGACTGAAACAAAGAAAGAAGCACGGTTCCGTATCTCGTATATTGCATAAATTTTTTTCTGCCGGCTTCGCCTTCCTTTTGCAACCTGTCTAACGACGGAACGACCATTGGAAGCATCTGGAAGATAATAGAGGAACTAATATAAGGCATAATACCAAGAGAAAATATTGAAAACCGTGCTAACGCCCCTCCCGTAAACATATTAAAAAGTCCGAATAAGTTACTATTGGAAGAGCTAAAAAATTGGGATAAGGCAATCGGATTAACCCCGGGTGTCGTTATATGAACTCCTATCCGAAATACAATAAACATCAAAAGAGTATAAAGGATTCTATTCCGAAGTTCCGGAATTTTTCCTAAATTTTCAAAGCTTTGAGCCATGCTTTATAATATCCTTACGGTTCCGCCGTTTTTTTCGATTTTTTCTTTGGCATTTTTTGATATTTTATTGCAAACAAGATTAATCTTGCGATTAATTTCTCCCGAACCAAGCATTTTAAACTTGTTCTCGCCTTTTTTCAAAATTCCTTTTTCTTTTAAAATATCTAAGGTAATGTCTTCGTCTAGTATATTTTCTATAGCGGTAAAATTTACAATTGCAATTTGTTCATGGAGCGGATTATTAAATCCCCTTTTCGGAACGCGCCTGCCGTAAGGCATCTGGCCGCCTTCGAACCCTGGCCTTACGCCGCCTCCGGCTCTTGCATTCTGTCCTTTATTTCCTTTTCCGGAGGTCTGCCCGTGACCCGAACCCGCACCCCTTCCAAGCCTTTTGATTTTTTTATTATTGTGCCTTCCGAAATCGCTTAAATTTATCATTTTGTACTATCCCTCTGCGCTTAACTTATAAATATAAAATATATAATTTATGACTTTTTTCTTCTCTTATAAAGCTCTCCCTTATAAAAAAAGGAAGAAATACATTTCAAGGTTGCGTTAGCCACATTATGCGGATTAGACGAACCTATGGATTTAGCATACACGTTCCTGACTCCCGATAGTTCGAAAATTGCCCTCATAGCTCCGCCAGCAATTATTCCGGTTCCTTCCGGGGCAGGTTTCATAAATACGTAGCCTGCTCCGCTTTTTCCGTATTGTTCATGCGGAATCGAGTTTTTGTGTACTTTTACTCTTATTAAATTTTTTTTAGCCTGTTCGGTCCCCTTTCTTATAGCTTCGGGAACCTCTTTTGCCTTGCCGAGACCTATACCGACATAATTGGCATCCGGGTCTCCCGCGACTACCAATGCAGAAAATCCAAACCTTCTCCCGCCCTTGACTACCTTTGCTACTCTTGAAATGTGAATTACTTTATCCTTAATATTCAAATCGCCTATGCTTAAATTATCCAAATTAACCTCCGATATTCATATATCTATCTCTAAAAATTTAATCCGTTCTCTCTTGCGGCGTCGGCAAGAGCTTTAACTCTTCCGTGATAAATATATCCATTCCTGTCAAACGCAACGTCTATTATCGACTTTTGTTTGCAAAGTTCCGCAATCTCCTTTCCTACTATTTTAGCCGCTTCAACATTCCCCTTATGTCCATTGATTTTCCCCCTGATACTTTTTGAAATGGAAGATGCCTGGATCAGTACGCGATTGTCGCCAGAAAAAACTTGAACGTAAATATTATTCAAACTTTTAAAAACGCATAATCTCGGTTTTGAATTATTATTCATAATCTTTTTAATATGCGCCTTTCTGCGAAGCCTTTTTTCGATTTTTTCTTTCATATGCATCTGTCCTTTTTACATTAAAAATTCGTTTATTTTCCTGACGCTTTTCCGACTTTCCTCTTTATGACTTCGTCGGAATACTTAATGCCCTTGCCTTTATACGGCTCAGGCTTTTTTAATTCCCTTATTTGAGAAGCCGTGAGCCCTACAAGTTCTTTATCGAATCCCGAAATCTTCAATAGCGTATTTTTTTCTACGGTTATTTTTATGCCTTCTGGAATTACATAATTTACCTGGTGCGAAAAACCTAAATTTAAAACCAAATTATTATTTTTAACTTCAGCCCTATACCCGACTCCTATAATTTCCAATTCTTTAAAAAAACCCTTGGTTACGCCGGCAACCGCGTTTGCCACGATAGTACGCGTTAAGCCGGTAAATTTTTCGAAATTATCGTCATTGTCTTTCAATTTAACCGATACCGAAGACCCGTCCAAATCTAAAGTTATTCCTTCCGGAATTTTCTTAGAAACTTTTCCGAGAGGACCGGTAGAAGTAAATATGTTTCCGTTCACTTCAATATTGACGCCTTTTGGAATTTCCACATTTTTTTTTCCAATTCTAGACATATGATATATACCTTAAAATTATCTTTTGAATTCATTAAATTAAAAAACTTTTAGCAGCGAAAGTCCTCCGATTTTCTTTTCCTTGCATTCAACATCCGTCAATATACCGGACGAGGTTGAAAAAATTTCAGCACCAAGACCATTTTTATATGCCCTTATATCTTTAGCTTTTTTATAGAACCTGATCCCAGGAGTGCTCGTAGCTTTAATATCGATAACCGTAGGTTTTTTGTTTTCGTAATAACCCAGCTTAATATTAATTTTTTTCGTAGAAACAGACTCCGTACCTTCAACCGAAAAATCATCGATAAAACCTTCTCTCTTTAAAATTTCGCATATATTTTCTTTTAACCCTGAATATGGAATGCTAACTTTTTCTTTACCTGCCTTATAGGCATTTTTTATCATGACTATCATATCCGAAACGGGATAACTCATTTTACCTTTTTCCTCGCCTTATTTATTTTAATATACCTAAATTAATTTGAATTCCTAATTACTATAATTGCTACCAGCTCGATTTAGTAACGCCCGGAATAAGCCCTTTGCCGGAATATATCCGGAAACAAATTCTGCACATGTCGAACTTTCTATAGTAGCCCCGAGGTCTTCCGCATATGGGACATCTATTGTGAATTCTGACCTTAAATTTAGGCGTCTTTCCTGCTTTTACAATCATAGATTTTTTGGCCATAAGTTTATCTCCTAATTCCTAAATGGAAAATTAAAACATTTTAAAAGTTTGTAACCGTCGTCGTTATTTTTTGCAGAGGTAACTATCGTTATATTCATGCCTTTGATTTTTTCTATAAGTTCATAACTTATTTCGGGAAATATAACCTGTTCCTTGACGCCTAGAGTATAATTTCCGCGACCGTCGAAAGCTTTTTTGGAAACGCCCTTGAAATCCCTAACTCTCGGAAGCGATATGTTAATAAGCCTGTCAAAAAAATCATACATCCTGTCGTTTCTTAATGTAACAAAACATCCAATTTCCTGCTTTTCCTTAAGTTTAAAAGCGGCAATAGATTTTTTAGCTTTTGCTACGACAGGTTTTTGACCGGCGATTTTAGTTAATTCCATAATCGATTGTTCGATTATTTTAGAATTAGACGTTGCCTCTCCAAGTCCCATGTTAATTACAACTTTTACTAACTTGGGTATTTGATTTATATTTTTATAACCCGTTTCCTTGATTAATGCTGGTATTACATTATTTTTATAAAATCCCTTATATCTAGCGGCCAATTTATAATCCTCCATATTTTAAACTTCGGTTCCGCACTTTTTACAGAGCCTGATTTTTTTACCTTTATCGCTAATTCGGACGGAAAACCTAACAGCTCTTTTGCATTTAGGGCAATATAACCCTACGTTAGAAATATTAACCGGGGCTTCTTTATCGATTATGCCGCCCGGCTCTTGGGCGCTGCGCGGCTTAATATGCCTTTTTATCATATTGATTTTTTCTATATAAACCCGGTTTTTTTTTGTATCTATCCTGATTATTTTACCGCTCCTTCCTTTTTCTTTTCCGGCTAAAACCATTACGTTGTCGTTCTTTTTTAATTTGATAGCCATATTATAAAACCTCCGGCGCTAAGGATATAATCCTCATAAATTTTTTTGCTCTCAGCTCTCTTGCAACCGGTCCAAATATGCGCGTGCCTATAGGTTCGTTCTGGTTATTTATTAAAACGGCCGAATTATTATCGAATCTTATATAGCTGCCGTCGGGACGCTTAACCTCTTTAACCGTTCTTACGATAACGGCTTTAGAAACATCGCCTTTTTTAACCTTGGAATTCGGAATAGCTTCTTTTATCGAAACAACTATTATATCGCCTATTTCTGCATATTTTCTCTTAGAACCTCCAAGAACTTTAATACACATAAGCTTTTTTGCTCCAGAGTTATCGGCAGATTTTAAAATTGTCTGCATTTGAATCATTGTTATAGCCTCAGTTAATTTGTCAGGTATCAGAATTAAATTCTGGCACCTGCTCTATATTTTATATTATAAAACCTTTTTGAGATTCCATCTTTTATATTTAGAAAGCGGGCGCGTTTCGACGAATAAGACTTTATCTCCGGCATGCGAAATATTCCTTTCGTCGTGAATTTTAAATTTTTTAATCTTCTTTACGTATTTTTTATAAACAGGATGTTTTACGATGTCGGAAACTATCACTACCCTTGTTTTATCCATTTTATCGGACGATATAATGCCTGTTAATGTTTTTTTACCCATGAACGGCATTCCGTTCACATGCTTTTGGCCTTCGGCCTCGTGCAGTTTTTTTAAAACTGTCATATCATATCTCCCCGTTTCCTGTTATTTAAGATAGTTTTAATTTTCGCAATAGACCTTTTTACAATTTGGATTCTTTTTGGATTTTCCAATGAACCAAGCGATTTTTGAATATTAAGATTAAATATTTCTTTCCTAAAATCGGCCTCCTTAACTTTAAGCTCATCGTTATTCATGGCATTTAATTCTTTAAA
This sequence comes from bacterium, assembly GCA_027319095.1. Lineage (GTDB taxonomy): Bacteria > SZUA-79 > SZUA-79 > Acidulodesulfobacterales > Acidulodesulfobacteraceae > Acidulodesulfobacterium_A. The sequence continues at coordinate 10,665 of DAHVNW010000033.1, forward strand.
TTTCATATGCTTAGAATTCTCCCCTCTCTATAAATATTGTCTTAAGCGGCAGTTTATGAGATGCAAGCCTTAATGCCTCGCGTGCTACTTCCTTAGGAATTCCTTCCATTTCGTATAATATCAAACCTGGCCTGGCAACGCATACCCATTCTTCGACCGATCCTTTTCCTTTTCCCATTCTCGTTTCTGCCGGTTTTTTTGTAACGGGTTTATCGGGAAATATTCTAATCCACACTTTCCCTCCCCTTTTTACAAACCTCGTCATCGCGATTCTTGCAGCTTCTATTTGTCTTGATGTTATATATCCGCATTCTATTACTTTTAAACCGTAATCCCCAAATGCGAGGCTATTGCCGCGGGCAGCTTTTCCCTTCATTCTACCCTTCATCTGCTTCCTATATTTTGTTTTAGCAGGCATCAACATATTTGCTCACCTTTTGCTTTTTCATTTATTTCGATTGTTATAATACGTCTCTTTTATATATCCAGACTTTTACTCCAATTTTTCCGTATGTAGTATTAGCCTCGGATGTCCCATAATCTATATCTGCTCTTAATGTATGAAGAGGAACTCTTCCTTCGCGGTACCATTCCGTTCTTGCAATTTCCGCCCCGGCCAATCTTCCTCCGCAAGTAATCTTAATTCCCTTGGCGCCGCTCTTTAAAGCCATAGTAACGCTTTTTTTCATTGCTCTCTTAAAAGCAACCCTCTTTTCGAGCTGAGCAGTGATACCTTCGGCAACGAGGGTAGAGTCTAATTCAGGTTTTTTAACTTCCACTATGTTTATTTCGACATCCTTAACTTTAATTCTGTTAATCTTTGCAATCTCATTTTTAACATTGTCGAATTCCGACGACCCTTTTTTTCCATATATAATACCAGGGCGTGCAGCAAGTATATCTATAATTAATTTTTCGGCTTTTCTTCCTATGTTAATTTTTGATATACCGGCAGAATAAAGCTTCTTCTTTAAATATTCGCGAATTTTTAAATCCGCATGCAAAAATTTTGCGTAATTTCTATCGCTGTACCACCCTGAATCCCAAGTCCTGTTGATTCCTATTCTAAGCCCTATTGGATTAACTTTCTGCCCCAAGATCTACCTCCGTTTTAAATTTCTTCAAGAACTATTTTTATATTACTCATACGCTTTTTGATAGTTGCGCCCCGCCCCATAGCTTTAGGCATAAGTCTTTTTAAGGATAACGACATATCGACGTTAATCTTGGATACGATTAAATTGTCGATATCCACCCTGCCGGTCGACGATGCATTTGAAAGAGCTGATTTCAAAAGTTTATATACGGGATTAGCCGATTTTTTCTTAGTAAATTTAAGAATATTAATGGCTTCGTAAACTTTTTTTCCTCTTATTAAATCGACTACAAGCCTTGCTTTTTGAGGAGATACTTTAATATATTTCGCTTCTGCTTTAAACTCCATTTTCAACCTCTTTATATTTATTTTGAAGACGAGCCGCCGCCGGTTTTAACCTTTGCTTTCCTGTCTCCCGAATGCATTGTAAATGTTCTTGTCGCGCTAAATTCTCCTAGTTTATGCCCTACCATATTTTCGCTTACGAAAACTGGAATAAACTTCTTTCCGTTATGGACGGCAAAGGTAAACCCAACCATCGACGGTATTATAGTAGACCTTCTTGACCAGGTCTTAATTATTTTTTTATCGTTGGAATCAAGCGCTTTTTCAACTTTTCCTAAAAGCGATTTATCGGAAAAAGGACCTTTTTTTATCGATCTAGCCAACTTAAAATCTCCTCGTTTTAATTATATATTTTATTTAATAGATATCCTAATTCGATTCTGGTAACAGTTTTAGCAACGATGTTTCTGGATGCCGATTCAAAATCGGCACATTAATAAATACTATCTGCTTTTTCTTCTCGATATAATATATTTCGAAGTTTGCTTATTCTTTCTGGTTTTATATCCCTTGGTCGGGACCCCCCACGGCGTTACGGGATGACGTCCGCCCGATGTTTTTCCTTCGCCTCCGCCGTGCGGATGGTCTATCGGGTTCATGGCTACTCCTCGAACAGTAGGTCTTATACCCAGCCATCTTGTTCTTCCGGCTTTACCAATACTGATATTTTCATGTTCGATATTTCCGATTTGCCCTATAGTCGCACTGCATTTTTCAGGCACGATTCTAAACTCTCCGGAGGGCATTTTGACCTGCGCATATCCGCCGTCTCTTCCAATCAATTCAGCATATGCGCCTGCGCTTCGGACAAGCTTTCCTCCCGAATTAGGTTTCATTTCTATATTATGAATCATAGTACCTACGGGAATATTATATAATGGAAGGCAATTTCCCGGCTGAATATCGGCTTTATCCGACGATATGACGCTGTCGCCTATTTTTAAGCCTAATGGACACAGTATGTATCTTTTTTCCCCGTCTATATAGCTTAATAAAGCAATTCTCGCGGTTCTGTTAGGATCGTATTCAATTTCTATGACGCGGGCAGGCACTTCCCTTTTGTCTCTTTTAAAGTCGATAATGCGGTATCTTCTTTTGTGTCCTCCTCCCTGATGTCTTGTCGTAATTCGACCGTAATTATTTCTTCCAGCTTTTTTTTTGAATTTTGAAAGGAGGCTTTTTTCCGGAAAATCGCGCGTTATTTCCGAAAAGTCGGAAACTGTTTGAAATCTTCTGGAGCTAGAAGTTGGCTTATATTTTTTTAACGGCATATGCTTTTCTCCCGATTATGCTTCTAAGACGGATATTCTCTCGCCTTCTTTAAGTTTTACGTAAGCTTTTTTAATACTGGGCAATTTACCCGTATATTTGCCTACTCTTCTATATTTGCCTCTCATAATTATCGTATTTACTTCGGCTACTTTAACATTAAAATATTTTTCTACGGCATCTTTTATGTCTTTTTTATTTGCATTTTTATGGACGTTAAAAACAAACGTATTAATTAATTCCCTTACTTTTAAACTTTTTTCGGATTGAACAGCTTTTTCTATAGCAATATTTAATTCTTTCATAGCGCAAGATTCCTCTCTATTTCTTCATTGGCCTTTACCGTTATAATTATCTTCCCGTATTTAAGCAAATCGATAACGTTAAGAAGATGAACGTTCGTCGCCTTATAATTCATAAGATTTTTTACAGATTTATATATTTTATCATCGGCATTGAATGACGGTAAAATTAGCAGAGCCTTATTAATCCCAAGGTTATCGAAAATGGCTTTTATTTCTTTAGTTTTAATTTTTGGGAGTTCGAAGTCCTCTAAAAAAATAATGCGTCCTTCTTTAAAAAGAAAAGATAATACAGATTTAAATGCCGCCTTTCTCGCTTTTTTGGGCATGCATTTTTTATAATTTCTTTCGTTCGTAGGTCCAAAAATAGTTCCGCCACCCTTCCATAAAGGCGACCTGTTAGAGCCGGCTCTCGCTCTTCCCGTTCCTTTCTGTTTCCAGGGTTTAATTCCGCCCCCGGATACGATTTTTCTATTCTTCGTTGAAGCCAATCCTAATCTTTTATTGGCCAATGTTAATAAAACGAATTCTTTTATTAAAGGCTCTTTAACGGGATACGAATATATTTGTTCGTTTAAATTAATGTTTCCCGCTTGACCGTTATTAATGCTTAATACGTTTGCGCTTTCCGACATTATAATAAGTCCTTGTTTTAAATTAAAATATTTTACTTATTTAATTTTCTTCCCGATTTATCGGCCGCATATATATAAATAATATTATTATTTGCCCCAGGAATTGCCCCTTTAATATACATAATGTTTTCGTCGGCATCGATTTTAACTACCTTCAAGTTTAAAACGGTTTTCTTTTCCATACCCATATGTCCAGGCATTCTAAGTCCCTTAAATACTTTAGACGGAAAAGACGACTGTCCTATAGAACCTGGAGCGCGATGAAACATCGAGCCGTGAGTATCCCTGCCGCCGCCAAAACCCCATCTTTTAACGACACCTTGATACCCTTTTCCTTTAGAGATACCCGTTATTGAAACGGTTTGAACATCGCTAAAAACTGATATGCCGATAACGTCTCCTATATTTACGCCGTCAATTTCCGAATCTCTGAATTCTTTTAAATTTTTAAGCGGAGCTATATTATTTTTTGCAAATTTGCCAAGAACCGGCTTTTTTAACCTGAAAGATTTAACCTCTTCAAATCCCATCTGCAATGCATCGTATCCGTCAGCCTGCTTAATCTTTTTTCCAACGACGGTGCAAGGTCCGGCTTTAATAACCGTAACCGGAACAACTGAGCCATCGTCGTTAAATATCTGCGTCATCCCAATTTTTTTACCTATTAATGCTTTTATCATAATTTTAATGCTCCTAAATTTTAAATCCGGCACAATTTAAATCTGCTTAATATCGACATCTATTCCCGATGATAAATCTAACTTCATTAAAGCGTCTATTGTCGCCTGATTAGGTTCAAGCAGGTCGATAATCCGTTTATGCGTTCTCATCTCGAACTCTTCCCGGGATTTTTTATCTACATGCGGAGATCTAAGAACGCAAAATTTATTGATTTTCGTCGGAAGCGGTATAGGTCCGCTTATTTTAGAACCGGTCAATTTTGCTGTTTCGACAATTTCCGTTACCGATTGATCTAGCAAACGATGATCGTATGCTTTTAGCCTTATCCTTATTTTTTGAATTTCCATTTAAATTTTTTGGTACCAGATTGTACCTTTCCTCTTTGTATTTTTCCTTTGTTTTATTAAACTTCCATTACTCTATTTACTCTACAACTTCCGTAATAACGCCGGCTCCTACGGTAT
>DAHVNW010000034.1 GCA_027319095.1 bacterium
AATTCGGCTCCTACTGCGTTAAGCCATGGAGGAGTTCAAAAAAACATATTAATAGTGGACGACGACGAAAGCATAAGGAAGCTTCTAATACAGGAACTCGAATATACCGGCTATATAGCCGAAGGATCTGCAGACGGCATGGAAGCGTTAAATAAAATAAAGCGCAAAAAATACGACCTTATTATTTTAGACGTTATGATGCCGGGTTTAAGCGGGTTAGACGTAGCGAAGATTTTAAAAAGCAATCCCGACACCGCGGATATTCCAATTATAATTTTATCCGTCTCGGAAGACAAGGAAACCGGATTTAAAATAGGCGTGGAAAGGTATCTTATCAAAGGCGTGGAATACCCTCAGTTATTAAACGAAGTTAACGAACTGATAAGGAAAGAAGCGTAAAACTAAATATAAAAGGATATGCTAATCATGAAAAACTACATGACCTTACTAAAAAAATTACTGGCGAATAAGGAATCTCTTAAAGTATTGAACGATATTGCAGGCGGCTTAGATACGGCTGCCTTAATACTCGATATTAACGGCAACGTCCTTGCCGATATAGGGCGGGGGCAGACGGATCCAGTAAGCGAATCCGGCTCTTTCCCGGTAAATATTAAAGGGGAGCAGGCTGGTTACGTTATGGGAAGCCAAAAAGCGCAGGTTATAGTTTCTATATTGACTTACATGCTTGCGGCGGAATACAATAAAAGGGACCTGATAGACGAGGTTTTTAATAGGTATAAGGAAATCAACCTTTTTTACGATTTTACCGAAAAAATACTCGTGTGCGACGACATTAAAGATATTGCTCTGTTAACTTTATCATTGGTTAAAAACTTTATTAAAGCCGATACGATATCTATAATGCTGAAGAATGAAGAAACGAACTGGATTGATGTTATTACCGCTTCCGCTTCCGCTCATGCCGAAGAGACCGTAAAAAATTCCATTATGTCGTTTAGCGGTGAAAGCATAGCCGAGTTCGTAATGTTTTCAGGCAATGCCGAGATAATTAACGATATTTCGTTAGACGGTTGGACAGCTCCCGGCGGCGGCAAAACCGGTTCCATGATGTGTGCCCCTCTTAAGATAAAGGACAAGATTATAGGGGCGATAAATATCGCTACAGAAAACTATACGGAATTTACTTCTTCCGATTTAAAATTATTTACGACGTTAAGCTATAACGCAGGAATTTTTATCGAAAACGTAAGGCTGTATAAAGACCTGAAGGAAATATTTATCTCTACCGTATATACGTTGGCGGAGACTATAGAAATGAGGGATGATTATACCGGCAACCATACTAAAAGGGTTATGGAATACAGCTATGCCATTGGAGAATCTTTAGGAATCGAAAAAGAAGGGTTAGAGGCGTTAAGGCTTTCCGCCATACTGCACGATATTGGGAAAATAGGAGTCAGAGACAACGTTCTTTTGAAGCCCGGAAAATTGACGGACGAAGAGTTCGAATTAATGAAGAAACATCCGGTATTCGGCGAAGAGATATTAAATAGAATAAAAGGACTGGAGCATATTATACCGGGGGTCAAGCATCACCACGAAAGGTACGACGGCAGAGGCTATCCCGACGGATTAAAGGAAGACGAAATAGAATTAAACGCAAAAATAATATCGGTAGCCGACACCTTCGACGCAATGACATCTGACAGGCCGTACAGAAAAGGGCTAGACCCAAAAACCGCCGCAGACGAACTTATAAGATGCTCCGGTACGCAGTTCGATGCAAAAATAGTGGACGCTTTCATAAAAGCTTTTCCGCGGATAGATATGTCTAAATTATAATAATGCAATCAATTTAAATCTTTGCATGCGTACCGTGTATATAATTAATCTTATTTATTAAAAAAATAATTTTTTAAAAGTGTGGACGGTTAAAATAGTTAAAAAAATTAATGTATTTTACCTGAATTATTTTTTTTATTTATCTCTTAGGGTTTATTTTTTTGTATATATTTTTGAAGAGTCTTACCGTAATTAATTTTTTAATTTAAAGAGGAGGTTTTATGGAAACCAAATTAGCAAACCCGGCTCCGCTGGGTCTTTCTGGATTCGCCCTTACGACGTTTTTATTGAGCATGATTAACATAGGCTGGTTTACGGGCGCAAATATGCCTATGGTTCTTGCGTGTGCGTTTGCTTTCGGAGGTACGGCGCAGTTTGCGACCGGCATTATGGAGATGCCGAGGGGGAACAGTTTCGGCACGGTCGCGTTTTGCGGTTACGGGGCGTTCTGGTGGAGTTTTGCGCTGTTCGTTTTATTCTTATCTAAAGGCGTAACGGGGGCTTTCGTCGGCTGGTACCTTTTCTTGTGGGGCTTGTTTACCATGTTTATGTGGGTTGCCTCTTTAAAAAAAGCTAAAGCCCTTATGCTGGTTTTTTTATTTCTTATGGCGACTTTTTATCTGCTGGCTATAGGCGCGTGGGCTGGTGCGGATATGATTAACGTTATCGGCGGATATTTCGGTCTTATTACTGCCGTTCTGGCATTTTATCTTGCGGCTGCCGAAAGCATAAACGAATCCTGGGGAAAAACGGTGCTGCCTGTTTGACTGCCGCATTTTAATTCTATGTCATCATAAATTTGAGTTTAAAATAACATCTAATATTTTTATGCAATTATATTCCGATTTTAAAATGAAAGACGACATAAGCAGGCTTGCGTCTATTATAAGTGCGGAAGTCGAAAAACCGGTCAACATAATGGAAATATGCGGCGGACATACCTATTCTATTATGAAATACGGGTTAAATATTCTTCTTAAAGATAAAATAAATTTTCTTCACGGACCAGGGTGCCCTGTCTGCGTTATGCCCGTTAAAAGAATAGACGAGGCTATAGCAATTGCGGATTCGCCCGGCGTCATACTCGCGGCTTACGGAGATATGATGCGCGTTCCGGGAACGGATAGTTCGCTGATAAAAGAGAGGGCAAAAGGGAATGACATAAGGATGATATACTCTCCGCTAGATGTTATAAAAATCGCCGAAGATAAAAATAATAAAGATAAAAAAATAGTTTTTTTCGCTATAGGATTTGAAACGACGACCCCCATGACGGCGGCTCTCCTCGAAGAAGTTATCGCGAAACGCATAAACAACGTTTTTATCTATGCCAATCATGTTCTCGTGCCTCCTCCTGTAAACGCCATATTAGATTCGGGCGATAATTTGATAGACGGGTTTATTTGTCCCGGACACGTCAGCGTTATTACCGGAAGCGATATATATTTCGATATTCCGCATAAATACCATAAGGCGGCCGTCATTGCCGGATTTGAGCCTTACGATATACTGAGCGGAACGCTTTTGATGGTGAGGCAGATTAACGAAGGCAGGCCCGCGGTCGAAATTGCCTATAAAAGAGCAGTAAAAGAAGACGGTAATAAGAAAGCGCAGGATTTGGTAAATAAATATTTTACCGTAAGGGACGAATTCGAGTGGAGAGGATTCGGCAATATCCCTAAAAGCGGGCTAAGATTAAGGGACGAGTTTAAAAGTTTCGACGCCGAAATACTTTTTAAGGATAAATTAAAAGAATTGCGTTTGAAATCCGGAGCCGGTCAAACAGGCAAAGAAAACGCCTTGTGTAAATGCGGGGAAATATTAAAAGGAAAATCCAAGCCGGACGGCTGTCCGCTGTTCGGTAAAGTTTGCAATCCGGAAAATCCAGTGGGGGCATGCATGGTCTCTTTCGAAGGAGCCTGCGCCGCTTATTATAAATACAGAGATTTTTAAATTAAAATAAATATTTTTAAGGCATATTTTCCACAAATCCCGATTTAGAAATTTATTTTATGGCAACCAGTGCTATTTAATATTAAAACTTATAAATATTTTTTAAATCGTGACGTGGGTTTTTAAGGCAGCTTGATTTTTTAAATTAATATAATATAATTATTGTGTTTTTAAAATTAAAAAAATTAAAAAACAAATGTGTCTCGCAATTCCTTCCAAAGTTATAAAAATAAATGACGATAATACCGTTATCGTAGATACTATGGGTTCTAAAAGGCTTGTTTCTACGATGCTTTTAGAAGAGTCTGCCCGCATAGGCGATTATCTGCTTATACACGTTGGTTACGCAATGCAAAAAATAGACGAAAAAGAAGCTATGGAAAGCCTTAATTTGTTCAGGGAAATAGAAAGCAAAGCGGCGGGGGACGGGGTGGAACAATAGCAAATTGAATAAAACAAAATACGACAGAATATTGCTTTCGCACGGCGGGGGAGGAAAAGAGACCTCCGAACTGATAGGAAGTATTATATTTAACGGACTTTATAGACAAAACGGCGGAAGCGGCGATAAGTACGGCCCCGGCTGCCGTAACCGGCATAAAGGCAGCTGCCGTACGGCAAATATATCATGGCAAAAAATAAAGTTACTGGAAGATGCCGCAGTTTTAAAATCCCCGCAAAGCATTGCTTTTACCACTGACTGTTTCACCGTTAAGCCTATTTTTTTTAAAGGCGGCGATATAGGAAAATTATCCGTCGCCGGAACGGTTAACGACCTTTCGGTTATGGGAGCGAGACCTCTGTTTTTAAGCCTTGGATTTATAATAGAAGAAGGGTTTGCTTTGGCTGATTTAAAGAAAATTATAAAGGGCATTTCGGAAGAGTCGGCGAAAACCGGAGTCATGGTTGTCACCGGGGATACAAAAGTGGTTCCCGCGGGAAAAGCCGACGGTATTTTTATAAGCACGAGCGGAATAGGCGAAATCTTGTACGGCGGTCTTTCCGTTTACAATATAGCCACCGGCGATATAATTATCGTTTCAGGCAATGTCGGAGACCACGGGGCTGCGATTATGTCGCGGAGGGAAGGAATAGAAATGGACGTTGAGATAGAAAGCGACTGCGCTTCTTTGTGGGATATGATAGACTGCGTGTTAAAATCCGGTATCCGGGTAAGCGCGATAAGGGACGCTACAAGGGGAGGGTTAGCCGCCGTTCTTAACGAGTGGGCTACGGCGGCAGTAGCCGATATTTGCATCGAAGAAGATAAAATTCCTGTAAACGATGCGGTAAAAGGTTTTTGCGAGCTTCTTGGTTTCGAGCCGTATCAGCTTGCATGCGAGGGCAGGGCTGTATTTGCCGTAAAACCCGAATTTGCGGGGAAAGCGCTGAGCGTCCTTAAATCCCATCCGCTCGGAAAAAATGCAGGCATAATTGGAACTGTCGGCGGCGGCAACAGCTTAGTAACCGAAACTCCGCAAGCGACCAGGCAGGCGGGCCATGAAGGCGGCGGCATAACGTCGGGTTATACCGGAAAAGTTATATTAAAGGGCATTTACGGCATAAGCAGGCTTCTGGATTATCCTTCCGGCGAACTATTGCCTAGAATCTGCTAGCTATTGGACACATTATGCAAACCACCGTCAATAGATTTATTGGAGCTATCATTAAACTATCCGGCAGGGTGCAGGGAGTGGGTTTCAGGCCTTTTGTTTACAGACTTGCCAAAAAATACGGAATAAACGGCTATGTTTTAAATAATATGGAAGGCGTGGAAATTTCTGCCGAAGGTGAAGAAAATAATCTCTTAAATTTTATAAAATCTTTAGATTCGGATTCCGAAAAACCTCCCCTTGCCGCCATAAACAACAAAACCGTAGATTTTACGGAGCTGAAGCAGTTTTTTTATGAAAGTTTCGAGATTAAAGAATCGGATAAAACAGGCGATAATAAGCATAACGTCAAAAGCGGCAAATTAAATAAACTAAATTTAACTATACCTCCCGATATCGCAATATGCGGGAAATGTCTGGAGGAACTTTTTAATCCTTCCGACAGGAGATATTTATATCCGTTTATAAACTGCACCGACTGCGGACCAAGATTTACCATATCTAAAGAACTGCCGTACGATAGGGTTTCTACGTCGATGGACAAATTTAAAATGTGTCAGGAATGCCAGGCAGAATATAAAAATCCTTTAAGCAGGAGATTCCATGCGGAACCTGACGGATGTTTCGTATGCGGCCCCGAAATAAAATTCGTACCAAATTCGCATATATCGAATATGTCAGGTAATATAGACAAAATAAACAGTAAAATAAATAATCGCATAAACAGCTTAGCTCATGACGATAGTATAGAAGGAAGCGGAGTTATCAATGAAAGTTTAGAGTTAAAGCGATTAAAAAGTTTAAATGCCGTAAAATCTCTGGTAGATATAATCAAAAACGGCGGCATAGGCTGCGTTAAGGGAATAGGCGGCTTTCACTTAATGGCGGATGCGGCAAACGACGATGCCCTGAAATTATTGAGAGAGCGGAAGAACAGGCCTAAAAAGCCTTTTGCGGCAATGTTAAAAAATATGGAACAGGTATTAAAATATGCTCAAGCGGACAACGTTTCCGCCGGCCTGTTAACGGCAAAAGAACGGCCTATCTGCCTGTTAAAGTATAAGGGAAACCTGTCTTATTACGTAAACTGCGGCTTAAAAGATATCGGGGTATTTTTGCCTTACGCTCCGCTTCATTATGTTATATTCAGCCTTTTTGACGGACCTTTGGTAGCTACGTCTGCAAACATCGGCGGAGAACCGATAGTAAAAGATAACGAAGAGGCGTTTTTAAAACTTAACGGTATCGCGGACGGATTTTTAATTCATAACAGGGACATACTAAAAAGGTGCGACGATTCGGTTGTAAAAGCGGCCGCGGTCACTGGCGAAGGCGGCGCGTCAGGCGGCGGCGATAACCCTGCCGATAGCGGCCGCATAGGCGGATATTTTTTTATCAGGCGGTCGAGAGGCTATGTTACGGAGCCGTTTAAACTTCCTTTTAATTTGAAAAGAAACGTTTTGGCGGCGGGGGCTTTTCTTAAAAACACTTTTGCGATAGCTTATGCGGGAGGAGACGGTTTCGGCGAAAATATTCGTGATAAAAAAACACGCTTTGATTTAACGGACGGTTACGAAAACGGCGATAACGGCGGATATTCAGCCTATAATATAAATACCGGCGACGGAAATAAAAGCGGCGCCGTTATCTTGAGCCAGCATAACGGCGACTTAGACAATATGGCCGCGTTAGATAATTTTAAGGAAAATATAGAAGATTTCGAAAAGTTTTATAATTTTAAGCCGGAAATTATCGTTTACGATAGCCATCCCGCCTATGAAAACACGAAGTGGGCGAAGGAATCGGCAAAAGAAAGAAATATAAGGGGCATAGCCATCCAGCATCACAGGGCGCATATTATTTCCTGTATGGCGGAAAACGGGCTGGGGTTAAACGAAGAAATTTTCGGCATCGCTTTCGACGGGACGGGTTATGGAGACGACGGAACAATCTGGGGAGGAGAATTCTTTAGCGGAAATTATAAAAACTTAAAAAGGACGGGAAGTTTTAAAAAATTCAGGCTTATCGGAGGAGATAAAGCTGTTAAATCGCCTAAAAGAATCCTCCTAAGTATTTTATTCGGTATCTTATCGGGGGACGACGTTTCGGTTTCACGTAACCATAGCTATAACGGTATTAAATCCGCCGGTATTTTTAACCTTATTTCCGGTTTAACCGGTTTTTCCGAAAAGGAAACAAGCGTATTTCTTAAAATGTGGAAGAACGGTTTGAATTCGCCGTTTGCTTCTTCCTGCGGGAGAATTTTCGACGCCGTTTCTTGTTTGTGCGGATTTAATGGAGATATAACGTATGAAGGCGAAGCGGCGGTTTATTTAGAAAATTTGTGCAGCGAATACGAAAATAAAAGCAGCTGTGGACAGGTTAATTTAATAAGCAAAAAAGACTGCTTTGACTATGGAATACAGTATGTACGGTATAAAGACGAAGACGTAGAGGATTTTTTTACGGTCGATTATAATCCGGTATTTAACGATATTATTCAAATAATTCTCGATAACTGCGGACTTAAAACCGGTTTTAATAGTTTACCGAATTTACAACAAGTTTTAAGAGGCAAAAGCGAAACCGGTAAATATGCCGGTATAGGCATTAAAGGCGAAACCTGCGGAATATATGAAAATATTGCCGGTAAGTTTATAAATACTCTTGCTATGATTATTAGCGATACGGCTTTAAAGGCGGGATGCAAAAATGTATGTATGAGCGGGGGGGTATTCCAAAATGCTTTGCTGCGGAATAAAATCTGCACGGTTCTTAACAAAAACGGGTTTAACGCTTATTTTAACGAAAAAATACCGACGAACGACGGGGGAATTTCATTCGGTCAGGCTGTTTACGGCGGGATTATAGATTAATTTTTTGAAGTTCGGCGTATTCATATTCAGGGTTAACACGCCAGTTTATGCCGAGCGGTCTTATTTCTTCCAAAACTAATTTTTCCAGCGCAGGCATTGCCTGTTTTAAAGGCGCGGAAATATCGGTTCCTACGCCGGCGCAGTCCACGGGAGATATTGCAAAAAACGTTATTTTAGGATTATGACCCTGCAGTCCGCACATAGCAATTACGTCTATAAATTCTACGTCATGCGCCGTTTTTTTCATTAAATTCGCAGGGATATTTTCGGCATCGAATTTGAATATGCTTCCGGGTTCTTCGTCAGTCTTAAGCGCATCTACGACGATAATATCGTCTAAGTTAAATATATCGTCTAAAAGTCCGTATCCGAGGGTGCTTCCGTCTATTAATCTTATATTTCCGTTAAAGATATATTTTTCTCTTAACAGGTTTATAAAATGAACCCCAAACCCTTCGTCCTTTAAAATCAAATTGCCTATCCCTATAATTCCGGTCATAAATATAATAACTTTAATGGAAATGCGCCATGGTATTTTTAATTAAGAACTTTTTGTCTTTTTCAAATGCATAACCCCATAATCTTATTCCGTTTCCGATTTATTTCTTAGGTATTTATATCCGCCGAAAGGTATAAGAATATCGCCTTCTTTCCACATTATCGAACGCCAGACTTCTATATAAATATGATAAGCTATAAATATTATGATAAGCCACATTATAAAGAGATGGACAAGAGTTACGCCGGTAAGTCCGCCGAATACGACAAGCGTCCAGTCCGTAGAAAAATGCATAAGCCACGGCCACCAAGCGCCTACCGCAGAAGTTCCAGTAAACGAAGCGACGTACATTTGAAGTCCCGTAAGCATTTGAAGGAGTATAAGCAAATGAAATATTGTAAAAATAATGGCGTTTAAAGAATCTTGATAGCGTCCCGTTTCAGGCTTATTTTTAAGCGTGAAATAGTGCTTAATCATTTTCCAAGCCTCTACCATTTTATCGCCGAAAGGTATAAAACTCTTGTAAAGAGGCTCTTTCCATGAAAAGAAAGCCAGATAAAGCCATACGATAAAAATAACGTCTATAAGCACCGCTCCCATAAAGTGAAAGTATCTCATCCATGTCATAATAAAAGCTTGATACGTTTCTCCTGAGCTTAGGATGCCGGAAGAAAGGGAATCGGCTTGCGCAGGAGTTTTTCCGAAGAATAAGAACGGATATGCTATGTAAAAACCTGTAATTATATTGTTTATAATCGCCAGGAAAAAAACCCAGTGGATTATTCTTTTTATAACCGTCATTCTGTGGACTAATTTTATTTCGCCGTATTTGTTTTCGTTTTCTTTATTTTCCATAATTAACTCCGTTTCATAATAAGAGCCATATAAAGTTGTTAAGTAAATCTTTCATTTCAGCAGACTTTAAACTTTTTTATTTCGTTTGTTTTCGGGTCAATCAAATGAACGGCGCATGCCAAACACGGGTCGAAAGAGTGGACCGTCCTTAAAATCTCCAGAGGCTGCGAAGGGTTTGCAAGCTTGACGCCGACCAATGACGCTTCGTATGCGCCGGGATTATTAAAACCGTCCCTTGGCGAAGCATTCCATGTCGTCGGCACGACTATCTGATAGTGCGTAATCCGTTTGTTTTTAATCCTGACCCAGTGGCCGAGAGAACCTCTCGGCGCTTCGTCGAGTCCTATGCCCATAATTTCTTTGGAGGGCATGTCGTATTTAGTCCAGCTCGACCGGTCAACTGCCGCATTTTTAATTAATTCTAGCGTCCATGTTTCTAATGCGTCAGCTACGTATTTTGCTTCTATGCCTCTTGCCGCAGTTCTTCCAAGAGTGGAGAACAGAGCGGTTACCGGCAATCCGGAAGTTTTCAAAACATAATCTACCAAAGACTTAATGGTTTGATTTCCTTTTGCGTATGCAACTAATGTCCTTGCAAGCGGCCCTACCTCCATCGCCTTATTTTCATATCGCGGCGATTTTATCCAGCTGTATTTTCCGTCTTCTTTAAGGCTTCCGTCCTTATTTAATCCGGTATAATCGGGGTCGGTTATTCCGGCTGAAGGATTAAGCCCGGCTTTTTCATCGGGATATTTATACCATGAATGAGTTACAAATTCGGTAATGTTTTTTTCGTTTAAATTGTGAACCTTGCTAAAATCCCTATCGAAAATAACGCCTCTCATGAGAAAATAATCGTCCGGATTTTCGTCGTCGGTCATAGGAAACGCGCCGTAAGAAAGATAATTTTTAAGCCCGCCGCCTATTCCTTGAACAGCCTCTTCTTTATAAAATTCAGCCGCCGTAAGTAAGTCGGGAATGTATGCGTTATTTACAAAATCGGTGATTTTGCCTATCCTGAATAAAATATCGTCCATTCTCTGCGGATTAATAATGTCCGCTATAGATGATATTCCGCCGACCACACAGGTCTGAGGATGAGGGTCTTTTGCGCCGAGTATGGCTATAATTTGCGCCGGTATTCTAAGAACGTTAAGATTATCCAAATAATGCGAAGCAATTAGCAGGTTGCCTTCGGGCGGCAGTTTATATGAAGGATTCCCCCAATAGCCGCCTGCGAAGGGACCTAACTGGCCGGATTTTACAAAATTGGCAAGCCTGGTTTTAACTTCTTCGAATCTTGCGAGGCTTGCGTTATAAGGAGTTTTAGTGTATGCATATGCCAGATCCATAGTTTTCTTAGTGTCGGCCTTAAGCGCGGATACGATATCGACCCAGTCTAAACCGGCAAGCTGATAAAAATGGATTAAATGGTCTTGCACCATTTGAGCGCCTTTTAGAATATTTCTTGCAATTCTTGCATTTTTTGGCGGATGTATGCCGAGCGCATTTTCGACCGCCCACGTTGCGGTTTCGTAATGGGCATAAGTGCAAACGCCGCAAATTCTTTGAGCGAAGAGCCCAGCGTCTTCTGGCGCTCTGCCGTTGAGTATAAGCTCTATGCCTCTGAAAAGCGTGCCGGAAGAATAAGCTTCGCTGATTTCGTTACCGTTTAGAGAGGCTTCTATTCTAAGATGACCTTCTATTCTCGTAACGGGATCCACTATGATTTTTCTTGCCATATATCCTCCAAATTTTATTCAATCTTTAACTTAATCTATTTTTATTTAGAATCGTCGCTACCGTTTTTAGGCGCAGTTTTTTTCGATTCTTTCTTCTCTTTATCCTTCCTATTCTCTTTATTCTTGTTCTTTTTAACGCCGGTATATATTGCATGGGCGGCGATTCCTGCGCCGGCTACGCCCAGAAGCCCGACTCCAAATTCATCTACGGTGGCTTCTATGCCAGGGATTATAATTTTTGCGTCAGCATTGGGTTTTTCGAACGGGGTCATCCTGTCCCAAAACGCGGGCTGCGAACAACCGATACAACCGTGTCCAGCCCTCATGGGGAAACTTATGTCCTGATTGTATTCTGCGGTCGTGCAGTTATTCCACGTAAAAGGACCTTTGCAGCCCATCATATAAAGGCAGTACTGTTTTTTCGCTCCGTCGTCCCCCCAATGCCTGACGTATTCGCCTGCTTCAAAATGTCCTCTGCGGTAACAGTTGTCGTGAAGCCTTCCGGAATATGCCCATAACGGGCGGCCGAGACCGTCTATCTGCGGAGCTTTTCCGATCAATATATATTCTACGAGAGTGCCTACTACGTTTACGGGGTTTGCGGGGCAGGCCGGTATATTAATAACCCTTCTGTTTGTAACGGAACTAAGTCCTACGGCGGAAGTCGGATTAGGTTCGGCGGCTGGTATGCCTCCGTATGATGCGCAGTTGCCGACGGCGATAATAACGCCTGCGTTTTTAGCGGTTTCTTTAGCTATTTCAAGGCCGGTGCCGCCTTTTGCACCTATAGTAAGAAACTTGCCGTTCATGCCTGTTGGAATTGCCCCTTCGACGACTAAGATATATTTGCCTTTATATTTTTTTACCGTTTCGGTTCTTCTTGTTTCCGCCTGATAGCCCGCGGGAGCCATAATCGATTCCATATAATTTACGCTGACGTAGTTTAGAATAATTTCGGCCGGGGTAGGATGGGCGGTTCTTATAAACGCTTCGGTATTTCCCATGCAGTCCGCCATATCTAGCCATATAAAAGGGGTTCTGGTAAGGATATTCGCCGCCCTTGCTACGCGCGGCTTAAATACATACGGCAGCATAAGCGCCGACGTTAAAAACGCCGTCCATTTAAGGAAATCGCGCCTTGTTACTCCGTAAACGTCAAATATGTTTTTAAGGTTGGAATTTTTATCTTTTTTGTCGCCGAAGCATTCTTTTTCAAGTTTATCTAATCTGCCGTCGACTTTTTTTAAGGTTTCGTCAGGATTTTTTGCAATGAACCTAAGCGGGTCCCATTTAAAACCGGGTTTATTTTCTTTAGAACGATTATCGTTGCCGTTGTCCATACAACCTCCTAAGTTATAGATATTATAATATAATGAAATAATAAAATATTTTATAAATCATACTATATTAAACTCTATAGAAATGGCGTTGTTTACAATAACCGCAAATGATGCCCGCTAAATTATAATTTTATTATAAATAAAAGCCGAATTGTTATATAATTTAATAAAATATAATTTTCTTTATAATATCGCAAAAATAAAAAAAGTCAAATTAAATTTTTATTTTTATGCACGAATTTTCGGTAGCATTAGAAATAGTCGATATGCTTCAGGAAAACGGATACTTAAGCGGCGTCAGAAAAGTTAATTCCATTAAGCTTAATATTGGAAAATATTCGGGAATAGACGAAAATTATCTGGATTTTGCATTTAAAAACTTAAACGACGAAAGGTTTAAAGACGTTTTGCTCGAGTTTATACATAGCGGTTCCGATGAAATAAAAATAATCGAAATTTTGGCGGATTGATTTAATTTAAATTTAAAGAATGGAGGGATTATGCCTGAATATAAATATAATAATTCTAACCGGGGCATAAGAGGGACGGCAAAAGAGAGCGCTATAACCGGATGCAAGCTTTCTTCTGGCAGAGTTTTGTCGGTGCAAAGAAATGCGCTCGAATCGAACGAAATTATAGCTAAAAAGAACAGAGCGAAGTTCGGCAGGGCATTAGTCATTAATTTTTTAAGTTCTCCAGGTTCCGGAAAAACTTCGCTATTGGAATCTATAGCGCCTGTCCTGAAAGCCGATGGTTTTAAAATTGCGGTCATAGAAGGAGACGTTGAAACCGATTTAGACAAAAAACGAATAGACGCCCTCGGCGTTCCGGCATATCAAATTATAACGAATGGAACGTGCCATCTCGATGCAAAAATGGTTAACGGCTCTTTAGATAGTTTAAATATAAAGGATACCGACGTAATTTTTATAGAAAACGTCGGAAACCTCGTCTGCCCTACTTCGTTTAATCTCGGAGAAGACATGAAAGCGGTGGTGCTTTCGGTGACCGAAGGAGACGATAAGCCGTTGAAATATCCCGCGGCTTTTTATAAATCTAAAATAATGATTATAAATAAAATCGATTTATTGCCCGCGCTCGATTCAGATATTTCAAAAATAAAAGAAAACGCCCTTTCGATAAATAAAGACATTACTATTTTCGAAACGTCGTGCAAAAAAACGGCCGAAGCGGGCATTAGCGGTTTGGCCGCATTTATAAAAAACGAAATAAAACGGAAAACCGAAGATTTCCGCAAAATAAACTACAATACATATTTTTAAAACATGCTTTAAACAAGAAATCAATATTAATATATTTTAATAATATTAATAAATATAATGGCTTATTTATATAAAATAAAGGTAAAAAATGAATATTTGCGCTGTCGGGGACGTTCACGGAAGAATAGGTAAATTATACAAATGTATAGAAAAATTTGAATCGGAACTCGAAATTAAATTCGACGCCGTTCTGCAGGCGGGAGATTTCGGCATATGGATAAACGAAAGTTATCATGACGGAATCACGAAGTTTCATAGAGAAACAGGCGATTTCCCTGCCTGGTACAGGGAAAAAAGAGAAGTTCCCGTCAAAACTTATTTTATAAACGGGAATAACGAAGATTTTAATTTTTTAAGTTCGGTAAAATTATCCGGAGAATATGAAATACTCAAGAATTTATTTTATATACCTAACGGCGCGATAACTGAAATTACAATAAATAAAAGATCTTTTGCGTGTAGCGCAATAAACGGGGGCGGGAACACGACCGGGACGCTTGATATTAAACGGGAACAATTAGTAGTCGCAGGCATAGGCGGAAAATACAGCCCCGAACATTTTACTCATAGCGAGTCGGACAGGCATTACACCAAAAAAGAAATAGAAAAAATATTGGAATATGTAGAAAAAAACAAAGGTGGCGAAGGCAAGAGTATCGACATTTTTATTTCGCACGATGCGCCGGAAGGCGTCCTTATCGAAGACAGCGATAAAAACAAATATTACCCGAAAGCCTTAGGGTTAAGAGAACTAATTCTTAAGATTGAACCCAAGATGGTCGTTTTCGGGCATCATCACGGAGTCTGCAAATCCGATATCGAAGGAATACCGGTTTTCGGACTTAATTTGCTTGGACATAAAGGGGCAATGCTTTCGACGGTCATGAAATATAAAACAAAGGAATGTTTTGAACAATATAGCTGCGCGGAAAAACATAATGTTGAAAAATATTTCGAAAAACCTGTTATTAAATAAACTTACAATCCGCCATTTACAATCAAAAATCAATAACAAATCAACAATCAAAAATCAATTGACAAAATATTAAAAATATAATTTAATATACGACATAACATAAAAAAACAATAATTATATTTGTCTT
>DAHVNW010000035.1 GCA_027319095.1 bacterium
GGGCTTCACGGGCTATACGTTAGAATTTTCGAAATGAGGGTCAGCGGCTCCAAGCTTAAAATGTATAACAAATTGGAAAAATATAACGAAAATTTCAAAAAATGAAATAATAAAAACTATAAAAATATATTTGGAGGAATATTTTAATGTTAAAATTTAAATATTATACTGTAAGTTATTTTATTTATATAATATTAACTATATTTTGCATATCTGCGCCGGCGGTTGCGCTTATAAAAAATTCTTTTTCCTTAGAATATTCTTCGTTAAAAAAATATACTTTTAAAAATAGGAAATCGATTCATAAGCTTAACATAAAACAAGGGATTGTCTATAAATTAAATACCGCCCCGGGTTTCGTTTCGGTTATTACCCTCCCCGTAATACCTTTGGACGTTGCGCTCGGCAATACGGGAGCGTTTTCGGAACAGGTTGTCGGCAGGCAGATATTTATTAAGCCGGTTACTTACGATGTGCGGGCGACGAGCAATCTCGAAATTTACACTAAATTTGGGCTTATAAACGTTCTTTTAAGAATTAAGAGCCCAAAATCGGTCACTTATAATCTCGATATATCCGGTACCGTAAAAGATGTTTTCGCAAAAAATTATATTAAAAAAAGAATAAGCGTTTTAAAAGGTAAATTAATAAAAGAATACGCCTTAAGGGATTTGCTCCTGACCAAAAAAGCCCTGCGTTTAAAAGCCGAAAAGAAAGAAATTATGGGCCTTATACTTTTAATAAACCGCACTAAAATAAATAAATCCGTAACGAAAAGCGGAATCACCCTTACCGCGATATCTATAAGCCGCATTAAAAACCTATATTATATTGGGTATCAATTGACTAACAATTCGGATAAGGATTTCTTGCTAAGGAATATTTATCTGTTCGGAGAATACGGCGGGAATTTTTTTGACGGGTATGCACCGGACAGGGAAGCCGTGATTCCTATAATAAACGATACCCCTCATAACGTAAGCTATATGCCTTATAAGATAATTAAAAACGTTTTGATATTTAAAAAATCCAAAATTACGGGCAGGTCAAACAATTTAAAAATATCTTTTCATATATTAATAGGCGGAAAATTAATTAAGTTAAAAATAAACGGAATTTCAATTAACGGAATTTAAAAATCGGGTAAATAAAATATGAAAAGGAAAAACCGCTTATATCATTATTACTATTATTTTTGTCTTGCCGTGCTGTCGTTGGGCATAGTTTCTGGACTCGCCGGATGCGCGCCCGGTAGCGTCTTAAACGGGAACGCAACGGGCGGCTATTACAATAATAAACCAACCGGAAATATTTCTAAACTTAAAAACCTGCTTGAAAAAAAGATAATCGAGGCGTCTTTAAAATTATCCGGCGTTCCCAAAAAAAAGATAGAAAATGTTTTTCCGTCCGAATATTCTCACAGAATTAATGCAAAAAACATAGGCGGATATCTTACCCGGTCTTTTATACCGCAATCGAAAAAAATTAATTTCGGGCTAAGCAGGAAACGTGAAGAATATGCAGATACAAATAAAAATTTGAAAGTTATAGCCTTAAACAAAACGGCAAAAACCGGAAACGGAAAGATAGCGTTAAAAATAGAAAAGATAAAATTCGAAAAAATATTCTGGATTATTTATTTTTCGCTTAAAAATTTGTATCCGTATCCCATAGAATTCAGTCCCGGTTTATTTGAAAAAACAGGTCCTAAAACATACGGTTATGCCGCCGTTCCATTCAAATCAAATATTGGGACGGAAGCGTCAAAAAACGATTCGGAAAGCAGAAATATTTTTCTTTTGCCGGGACATGCGTATATAAACGGGGAAATTATATTTTTAGCCGGCAGTAAAAATTTATCCGGTTTCGATTTCGGTATTTCGGTTTTATACGGACGCAGGCATGAAGGAATTGCCAATATCGTCAAATTATATAAGGTCTTGTGATAAATTATTAAACGTTTATTAAGTTAAAATATTCATTATGAAAATCAAAAAAATAAAACGGATTAAATGCGGTATTAAAAATATTAAAGGAAAAAAAATTTATATATCCGCGGTAAAAGCATTAGCCGCATCGTTATTGTTTTTTGCGTTAAATTTCTCTTGCGCGGTAAAAGCCGCCTGCGGTTTCAGCCGCAGCGCCTTAATCGAAACGATAATATCGGCTTCAAGAAAATACGATATCCAGCTCCCTTTTTTAGTCGCGGTTATGAGGGCGGAAAGCGGTTTTAATATAGGCTCTTTAAGCCCCAAAGGCGCCGTCGGGCTTATGCAGGTTATGCCGGAAACCGGCAGGGAACTTGCCTTAAATATAAAAAATCCTTTATTGAATATAATAGCGGGAGCAAAATACCTGCATTACTGTCTTAAACGCTTCGATTTTGCCCCCGTTCCCGCTTTAGCCTGTTATAATGCCGGACCCGATTCCGTCAGGACGATATTTGCAAACAGCCGTCCAAGTTTTATAATTCCGCCCTATCGCGACACAGAAATTTATATATTGCGGGTATATAAATATTATAATTATTACAGGAAAGTATTGAGGAAATAATACAAATTTTAAATAAACGACATTAGCATCTCTGTTTGCTAAAAAACAATGTTTTTTAAAGGATGCAAACAAAGATATGCTGAATTTCGTTCATTATTTGTTCCATAATTTAAAGATATTATAAAAATATTATTTATTTGACAAATTATATCTAAGTTTATTAAAATTAAGTAAGTTTATTAAAAATGTAAAATTAGTTAAACATATATCCTGCGGGAGGGCTTATAAAATGGCGGCAGATAAAAAAAACGGAAGCCTGTCGGCTTTTAGGCCGATTTTTTTATTAGTTTTATCGGTACTCGTATTCTTCAATTTTAATCCTATGAATGTTAAAAAATCTTTTGCAGGCGGGAAAGGGAACGCAGCCTGCAACGGCGTATATGCGTCAAACCCGATAATTTACGCTCTGTACCTTAAAGCAAAAGGCGAATCTATAGGCAAAAACGATGTAATTACGTACATAAAAATCGTCAATCCGGCGAAATACAGCCACGACAGAAATAACGTTTTTTTGTGGAACAAACTGTATTCAAAAGATAAAGCGAGATTGAATAAACTTATAAGCTACGTTGGTTCAATCAAATATTTTAAAAATTACGTAAAGGCGTCTTTAAGCGGTTATATTATGAAAAAACAGGGGTTTTATCTGCTTTATAGCATGAAAAACAAAGCAATAAATAATGGAATGAGAACCGATAGGAATATAGATTTTATCAAGATAAAGCACGAAAATATTTATTATTTTTCAAAGCGTTTAACGATTGTTTACGAAAATGCCGGAAAGTTTAATTTCGTGAGCATTCCGGCTAAGAGAGCTGAAAAGTTTATTAACAAAAGGACGGGAACGTTCGGACATATAAAAAAATCGGTTTTTCTCGAATACGATTTTGTTCCGTTAAGGGCAAGACATAACGTATTAACCGTGAATGTTTCCTGCGTCGGGGTTTATAACAATAAGCATAAAAATTTTTTAGTTGGAATTATAAGATGACGGTGTTATAATAAATATATGTATATGTAATAAAAATAATCGATAGCGCATCTAAAAATAGGGGTGCCGTATAAAACTACGGCTGAGAGCGGGGCGGTTACGGCCTGCAACCCTCTGAACCTGATACGGATAATGCCGTCGTAGGGAAGCATAGCAATCCGCAGATTATTTTAAACCCTCTTGCTTCCCTCTAAAAGCTTTATCCGCAGGCTGCCCAATTTAATTAAACGGCAATATGAAACATTCGAAATTGGATAGTATTTTACAAAAAGCTTTATCCGGAAGGCAACTTGACGATAACGACCTGTTAGTTTTATTTGAAGAAAAAGACGCCGAAGCCGTTAAGGAAATAGCCTCGGCTGCCGATTCCCTCAACCTCGAAATTAACTCGGACAAAGTTTCCTATGTAGTGAACAGAAATATTAATTTCACCAATATATGCGGTTTAAACTGCAAATTTTGCGGATATAAGAGGACTAAAAAATCTAAAGACGCTTTTTTGCTTGATTACGATAAAATATTAGAAAAGATTTATGAGGGAAAAAAGCAAATCGGAATCGACGAAATTTGCGTTACGGGAGGCATAAACCCCGAATTAAAATTAAATCCGGGTTACTACTTTAACTTGATTGAAACTGTAAGGAAAAATTTTCCGGACTTGCACATTCATGCATTTTCTCCGCAGGAAATTTACGAACTTTCTTTGTCGGCAGGAAAATCTTACTCCGCAGTTATCGAAAAGTTAAAAGGTTGCGGGCTTGATTCCATGCCGGGAACGGCGGCGGAAATTTTAGCTCCGGAAATTCGCAAGAAAATCTGTCCCAAAAAAATAGATACGAAAACCTGGGTCGAAATTATAAAAACGGCGCACGCTCTCGGAGTCAAAACGTCCGCTACGGTTCTTTTCGGCCACTTGGAATCGCCCCGGGACTTGGCGTATCATCTTGGCCTTATAAGAAGCATTCAGGACGAGACGGCAGGCTTTACCGAATTTATCGCATTGCCGTTTATTTCCTTTAAAACGTCGCTTAAAAATAAGGTGGACGAGACATTAATAAAAGATACGGACAAAGCGTTTAAATTTTATGCGATTTTAAGGCTGTACTTGGATAATTTTAAAAATATTCAGACCAGCTGGCCTAAAATAGGCGTGTCCGCAGCCGTAAAATCTTTAAGCTGCGGCGTTAACGATTTCGGCGGAACGCTTATGGAGGAAAACATTACTAAGAGCGCAGGCGGAAATTTCGGAGAATACTTATCGGAGGGCGAAATTATAAATTTGATACAAAAAGTAGGTAAAAATCCGGTAAGAAGGGATACGATATACAATTATATTAACGCAGGAGCCTGCGCTTGCGCCGTTAATGACGGCGATAAGAGGCTGTTTAACGTATAAATAAATATATAAACATGTTAAGTAAGATATGAAATTAGAAATTAACGGAAAAGAATATATAGCCGGTAGAGACGTTACGGTGCAAAAACTGATGGAAGAGTTTAAATTAGATTTAAAAAGCACCGCGGTAGCCGTTAACAAATCGATAGTTCCAAAAAGTTCTTACGGGGATTTTGTTCTTAGGGAAAACGATAAAATAGACGTAGTTACTATAGCTCCCGGCGGATAAAAAATTAGCGCAACAAAGCAGAAAAGGGGACAGATTTATTTTATCTCTCACTGCCGATTGGGCTTGCGGGATTTAATGTAAAATTATAAATAAAATAATTTAATAATATCGGGGGGAATTGAATGGATGGAAAATAATATGAAAGTAAACGAAGACGCATTAAAAATAGGAAAATATACATTTAAATCCAGGCTTTTGATAGGAACCGGAAAATATCCGGATTTTCAGACGATGAAAGATGCAGCAGACGTTTCCGGCGCCGAGATTATAACCGTGGCAGTCAGGAGAATAGATTTTAACGCAAAAGAAAATATGCTTTCCTACATCGATTTGAACAAATATACGCTTTTACCGAATACGGCAGGATGCTATACAGCCGAAGATGCGGTTAACACCCTGCGGCTTGCGCGTGAACTCGACGTCTTCCGCACGGACCTCGTAAAACTCGAAGTAATAGGGGACCCAAAAACTCTCTATCCAGACAACGAGGAGCTAATTAAAGCCGCCAAAATTTTGGTGAAGGAAGGGTTTACCGTAATGCCTTATATGCTCGACGACCCCGTTCTTGCCAAAAAGCTCGAGGATGCCGGCTGTCCCGTCGTAATGCCCCTTGCGTCGCCCATAGGCTCCGGTCTCGGCATCAGGAACCCTTATAACATTAAAATAATAAAGGAGACGGTTTCCGTTCCGGTAATCGTCGATGCAGGCGTCGGAACGGCGTCCGACGCGTGTAAAACGATGGAACTCGGCGTAGACGGCATATTAATCAATACTGCGATAGCGGGCGCCGCCGACCCCGTAGGCATGGCTTTTGCCATGAAAAACGCCGTAGAAGCAGGCAGGCTTGCTTTTATGTCGGGACGCATACCTATGAAACTTTACGCACAGGCTTCCACTCAAATGGAGGGCATAGTATTTTGATAAAAGGAAGAAAAATAACAAAAGCCGAAAATAAAGCTAAAACCACAATAGATTCAAAAACCGGAACGAAACTTAGGGCTAAACGCAGCGGTTATTTTAAACATAAAAAAGATTCGAATACGGCGAAGCCCGCAGGGATGTCAAAACCTGTAGGAACGGCAAGGTCTGCGGGAAAGATGCAAACTGTGCTAAAGGCAGGCGCGAAATTAAACGGAGATATAGCGGCAACGGGCATGGGCATAAGGCTAAACAAGTTTATCGCCATGCATACCGGCGTTTCCCGAAGAAGCGCCGACGGGATAATTAAAGAAGGCAAAGTTATTATAAACGGCAAAAAAATTATCAATCTCGCCGTTTCCGTAAAAAAAGGAGACGAAGTCGTCATAGGCGGCAAAAAAATTATATATAAAGATGGGCCCAAAATTTATATCATGCTCAATAAGCCGCAAGGTTATATAACCGCCGTAAAATCCGAAGAAGGCTTTAAAACCGTTATGGAATTAATTAAAAAAGAGACCTTAAAGCATAGGCATATATTTCCCGCCGGAAGGCTGGATTTTATGAGCGAAGGACTGCTTTTGCTTACTAACGACGGCGATTTTGCGTATAAATTAACCCATCCAAAATTCGACGTCGTAAAAACTTACATAGTCGAGGCCAAAGGGGAGTTGACCCCCTCCCTTTTCAACAGGATTAAAAAGGGCGTCAGATTAGACGAAACCGGTCTTTTAAAGCCGGACGACGTTAGAATAATCGGTAAAAAACCTGCTAAATTCATACTTTCGGTGGATTTAGCGCACGGGAAGAACAGGGAAATAAGAAGACTTATGGAGTTTTTCAGCCTTAAAATTTTATCGCTGAAAAGGGTCAGAATAGGCGGACTCTATATAGGAGACCTTCCCTCCGGGGAATACCGCATATTAAGCCGTAAAGCGGCTGAGCTTGCGCTCGAAAGCCGGCATATGGAAGAGCCGCCAGCTTGTTCCAATGCCGGTATTTCCACCTGATTAGCGCATGCTTGCAATTTTAGAGTAATACGAAAGCCGTCCTTCGGCGGTAGGCGATATGTATATATCGCCGAACAGCCTTATCTGGCTTAAATTTATCAAAACTAATTTTGCCATTTCGAGGACCGCTAAAAAATACGTAAAAAGTTCGTCCCGGCTTGAACTGCTTTTTGATATTTCGTTAAAAGTAACGGCGTTTATATTTTTTACGTAATTGTCCGAAGAATCAAAAAATTCCATTATTTCTATTATTTTTTCCTTTATCGAGAAATTGTCTCTCGGAAGCTCATAAACATTTATCCGGTTTTGCGCTTCCGCCATTTTGCTATAAAAATATTTCGACAGCATAAAAATGCTTGCTTCAAAGACTATTTGATTTTTCAGTTTAAAATTTTTTTCTACAACCGCTTCGTCGTTTTTAAAAGCCTTTATTTCAAATACGTCGCGTCCAAGAATAGGCCTGTTGTTCAAAAAATCCGCCGTTTCTTTTACTTTGCGGTATTCTAAAAGCATATTCGTCAATTCCGTTCTAGGGTCGGCGGCTTCCGCATCGTCTTCGCCGTTTTTTTCGTATCCGTATTTGGGCAGCAGCGTTACGGATTTGATATATATAAGCTGGGCAGCCATAATAATAAAATCGCCGCCCGCATCTAAATCTAAATTAACAGACCCCGTAAACGGTGCAACGCCGTTTTCGTCCAATCCTATCGCTTCCATATATTGGTCCGTTATTTCCGCTACAGGAATATCGTATATGTTTATTTTATTTTTTTTAATTAGCGTAAGAAGAAGGTCTAACGGGCCGTCGTATGCGTCTAATTTAACTTTTTGAAGGAAATGGTTGTCCATTTAATCCATTTACATGCTTAAATTTTTTAAAACGATATTGTTGACGATAAAATCGAACGATACGGCTAAGAAGTTGCCGGGGTCCAAAAGCAGAAGTATCAGCAGTATAAAGATTCCGAAAGGCTCCAGTTTGCTTAAAAAGCCGGAAAACGGCTCCGGCAAAAGGCTTACGGCTACGCGTCCCCCGTCTAAAGGCGGAATAGGTATTAAGTTAAAAGTTCCTAAAATAATATTTACCATTATGCCTATAAAAAGCATAAAAGTTACCGGATATATAAAAAATTTAAAAAAAGGATTCCCGTAAACCGTCTGAAATTTTAAATGACTTATAAAATATGCCAGATATATATACATAGCCGGAAATTCCAAAAGAATAATCCTGAGAAAAACAAAACATATAAGGGCCAATATAAAATTAGTCATAGGGCCTGCCGCCGCTACGAAGCCGGTATCTTTTTTAGGGTTTTTAAGCCTGTTAAAATTAACGGGAACCGGTTTTGCGTAACCGAACAAAAAAGGGGAGCCTATTAGGATTAAAAGCAAAGGCAGCAATATCGTTCCAAAAGGGTCTATATGTTTTAACGGATTAAGCGTCAGCCTTCCTGCGTTTTGTGCCGTATCGTCGCCGAAAAGATGGGCGGCGTATCCGTGGGCGACTTCATGAAGTATTATAGCGAACAAAACCGGAATTATCGCGATTACGATAAGTTGAATCGTGTTATTCATATTTTTTTTATTATACGATTATTTCGTTTTATAAATCAACATTATTTTGATAAAATATAATATAAATCAATAAGCATGAAAACAAAAGCAAACAAAGAACTATACCGCAAGCTGAACGAAGACGTCCTTCCTTTCGTGCAAAAGCCGGTCAGGTACCTTGGTTTGGAAGCGGGAACGACCGTTAAGGATATTAAAAATATTCCATTAAAATTTGCGCTTGCTTTTCCGGATTTTTACGAACTCGGAATGAGCCATATAGGAATGGGCATAATTTACGACATACTTAATTCCGCAGACCGTATAGCGTGCGAAAGAGTATATCTGCCTTATCCCGATATGTGCGAAAAACTTAAAGAGCATAATATTCCCTTATTTTCCTTAGAATCGTTCGAAGAGATTAAAAATTTCGACGTCGCAGGCTTTTCTCTTCAATACGAACTTTCTTATACCAATATATTGTTAATGCTTGAACTTTCCCATATTCCTGTTTTTTCGGCGGAAAGAAGATACGGCGACCCTTTTATAGGAGCAGGGGGGCCGTGCGCTTTTAATCCGCTTCCGCTCGACGGTTTCATAGATTTTTTCATTATCGGCGACGGCGAAAAAACGGTCGTCGAAGCATGCGGCGCCGTGTTAAGGGCAAAGGAAGGCGTCAGAACCGGAGCCATAGAAAAAGGCGGCTACAGAAATTACGTTAAAACGGCTCTTGCCGGAATAAGGGGGGTTTACGTTCCCGGATTTTCGGGCGGCGTTAAAAAATCGATTTTATACGATATCGATTTAAGTCGCGGTTTAAGCCGGAATTTATGCGGCAGCCCCGCCCAAAATGCCCAAAACTCTCAAAACGCTCAAAGTATCCAAAATACCAAAGACCGCCAAAGCATCCAAAGCGCCGGATATGCCCAATGCGAAGCCGCAGAACCTCCTTATCCTCAACCTGAACGCAGCTATATCGATAAGCATATAGTCCCTCTTATCGAAACCGTGCATAACAGGCTTGCCGTCGAAATAGCGCGCGGCTGTTCTTCGGGCTGCCGCTTTTGTCAAGCCGGCTACATTTACAGGCCGGTGAGGGAACGAAAAAAGGATGCGGTTATTAATGCCGTCCGGCACGGTTTGGAAACCACCGGATTTGAAGAAATATCCCTGTCTTCTTTATCTACCGGAGATTATTCCGATATAGAAAGCCTTCTTTTAGAGTTATCGAATTTTACGGAAAAAGAAAAGGTATCCATGTCTTTTCCGTCTATGAGAATAGGTTCGCTTAGCGAAGATATTCTTAAAAAAACCGCCGCCGTCAAAAAAACTAATTTTACTCTTGCGCCGGAAGCGGGAACCCAAAGGCTTAGGGACATTATAAACAAAAATATTTCGGAAACTGATTTGATAAGGGAGGCGGCATCTCTTTCGTCCAAAGGATTTAAGAGCTTAAAATTGTATTTTATGATAGGACTGCCTTTCGAAAGACTATCAGATATCGAAGGGATAGCCGGACTTGCCGCTAAAATTAAAAAAGCGGCAAACGGCTTAAAGATTACCGTAAACGTAAACAATTTCGTTCCGAAACCCCATACGCCTTTCCAGTGGTTTCCCATGGAAAGCGAAAGCGGGTTAAATTTTAAAATAAATTATTTAAGAAAAATATTAAAGCCGTTAAAAATAGATTTTAAATATCAGGACCCTAAGGCAAGTTTTATCGAGGGATTAATATCCAGGGGGGACGGTTTTATTTCTAAAATTATCTATTCCGCCTATAAATCCGGCGCGGTTTACGACAGCGAATCGAAATTATTTAATTACGTCGCCTGGATGAAAGCCCTTCGCGAATATGGTTTCGGCAGGTTGGCCGGAAAATATTTGTATGAGGAAAAAAACATCGATGCGCCCCTGCCGTGGGATTTTATCGATATTATGGTAGATAAAGAATTTTTTAAGCAGGAATTTAAAAAATCGCAAGCGTTAAATTCAAGATATCTTTACCGGCAGACATACGTTGAAAAAGACCTTATGACGGAAAATTGCAGGAAAATATGTTATTTATGCGGAGTTTGCGATTTTAAAACCGTAAGTCCGGTATATTCTTCCCGTAAAAAATGCAAAGTAAAAACGGAAGAATCCCGCGGCAAAATAAAAGCCTGCAGTGAAACAGTACATGCCGGCGAAATGGATGCCGCCGCTTCGGCGGTTTTATCTGCCGCGCCGGAACCGGTTTCGGTTCCTTATCATAATACGGCTAATACCGCTAAGCCTTTTTCCGGGGTTATGCTGGTATATTCTAAAAAAGGCCCCGTTAAATATCTAGGTCATTTAGAAACGGTAAAAATCTTGCTGAAAGCCTTAAGGATAGTTAAGGTAAATCTTATTTACAACGAATCTAAATTTACGCCGAGACCAAAGCTAAGTTTTTCGAATCCGCTGCCTTTTATGGCTGAGGGCGACGATTTATTTATTAAATTTAGAATGGACGCCGCAGACCCGGCTCTTTCGGATTTAAAAGCGTTAAAACATAAAATTGACTCTATTTTGCCGGAAGGTTTAAAAATCGTAGATATTAAAATAAGTTAAGTTATGCGGTGCCAGCAATATTTTGTTCCATGATTTTTCTAATAGGGGGGTTTTTATATTGACAAAATTTTAAATATATATATATTATATATAATATATATAAAACGGCTGCAAATGAAATTAATTGATTAGCCTGCTTTAAAAACTTAAACTTAAACTTAAACTTAAACTTAAATTAATTTAACTATCTTAATTGTTAAGGGAGGGTAAGAAATTGAAAGCTTCAAAAGGAAAAAAAGGTTTAACCGTTTTATTTGCCTCATTATTTTTATTAATTGCAGGCTTCGGCCTTTATGGATGCGCAAAAGCCCCCGCGCCTTCTAAGCCCGCTAAAAAAGCGGCAAAGAAAAAAGCGGCAAAGAAAAAAACCGCGGCAAAAGCAAAAACGGCTAAGGCTGCAAAAAAAACTGCAAATGCGGCAGCTAAAACTTCCGCCAAACCGGTCTCAAATAACTTGGAAACGGCGGCAATGAAAATTATAAATGCTCAGGGTTGCGAAGGTTGCCACGTTATAAACGGCAAAGGCGGTTCCATAGGGCCTAATCTCGATAAAGAAGGCACGAGAGGACATTCGCTTCACTGGCTCGAAGTCCAGATTAATACTCCTAAAGTACACGATTCAAGCACTATGATGCCCAATCACGACCTTAATCAGGCTCAGCTTAAAACCGTAGCGGAATATCTCGAATCTTTAAAATAAATAAAAATAAATAAAAACGACGATTCTAAACGCTAAATTAACTTAAGGCATCCGTCTATATCGCAGCGGCGATGACGGATGCCTGTTTTATTTCTTTATGAAAAATAATAATAAAAAAAATAAGATAATTTTAACGCTGTTTTTTGTAGCCATTATCGTCATAGCCGGAATTTTAATCTTTAAAAGCCGGACCGAAAAACGTGTTTCTCCGTCAGCCGTTTCAAAAACTAAAGCCATAAAGATAAAGCTTACGGGATACCAAAAATTTAAAAGATTTTGGCATAAGATGTACGCCCGTCTCGGCAAGGAAAAAGTTATTTATTCTTTGAAACCTCTTTATAACGACAAAATTAATAAAATAGAAACATACGACCTGACCCTGACTTCTTACGACGGGTTGCAGCTTAAAGGGTATTTCGCTATTCCGTACGGAGTCGAAGGAAAGAAATACCCGGGCGTTTTACTGCTGCACGGATACGGTTCTTACGGGACTCCGGGCTGGGCGCATTTCTTTGCGCGCAGGGGATATGCCGCTCTTTCTATAGACTTAAGGGGTCACGGCAGAAGCGCCGCCG
The DNA here is from genome assembly GCA_027319095.1 of bacterium. GTDB lineage: Bacteria > SZUA-79 > SZUA-79 > Acidulodesulfobacterales > Acidulodesulfobacteraceae > Acidulodesulfobacterium_A. Next base: position 12,513 of record DAHVNW010000035.1, read on the forward strand.
TTTACCATCCTGGCTTTCCCGGACTTATGACGAACGGTATCCTTAGCGTAAAAACTTTTTCCATGGTTAAGATAGTTATGGATTCTTTAGCCTCGTTAAGATTTCTCGAACATTATAAAAAGATAAATCCAAAATATATATTCGTTACCGGCGGAAGCATGGGCGGAGGGCTTTCTTTAATAGACGCCGCGATAGACCCGCGCGTGACTGCCGCCGCCGGAGACGTTCCATTCTTAAGCGATATTCCGGTTCAAATGCCCCTTGCTAAAATGGGGCCTTATATGGAAGTAAAGGCTTTTTTGAAAAAACATCCGAAAGACAAATCAAAGGTTATGCGGTCGCTTTATTATGTTGACACTAAACATTTTGCCTCGTGGATTAAGGTTCCGATTATGGTAGGAATAGGGCTTAAAGACGAAGACTGTCCGCCGAAAGGCACCCTCGTTGTTTATAAATTAATAAAATCGAAGAAAAAGCTCTTTATAGCAAAAAACAGCGGACACGTAGTTCTTCCCGGCTGGAACATGGAAGTCTTTAAATTTTTTGCGCCTTATCTGCCAAAATCTGCGGCGGCATCCGCAAAGAAGCCTTTGAATATTAAAAACAAGGGAAGCGGGAGAAAGTTTTTATGAAGGATTTAAAAAATGCAAAAAGCGCTGAAGCCTTTAAGCGCGCGGAAGCCTTAATGCCGGGCGGAGTCAGCAGTCCGGTAAGGGCGTTTAAGTCGGTCGGATTTCCTCCTTTAATAATAAAAAGAGCCAAAGGCGATAAAATTTACGATATAGACGGCAACGAGTATATAGATTACGTCATGTCTTACGGTCCCATGATTTTGGGGCATGCAGACGAAAGGGTTGTAAAAGCGGTTGCGGCGGCAGCCGAAAGCGGGTTTAGCTTCGGCGCCACGTCCGAAGGAGAAATAGAACTTGCCGGATTGGTAAATAAATATTTTCCTTCCATGGAGCTTGTCCGGTTGGTAAATTCCGGTACGGAAGCCGTCATGAGCGCCTTAAGGCTTGCAAGAGGGTTTACCGGCAAAAATAAAATTATAAAATTCGAAGGGTGCTATCACGGACATTCGGATTCGATGCTCGTAAAAGCCGGTTCCGGCGCTCTTACTGCCTCCGTTCCTTCAAGCGCGGGCATAACCGAAAGCCTTTCTAAAGACACGCTGGTTGCCGTTTACAACGACATTTCTTCGGTTAAAGATATTTTTGAGGGAAACAAGCCGGACGTAGCCGCCGTAATTATAGAACCGGTAGCCGCCAACATGGGCGTAGTTTTGCCAAAGGACGGTTTTTTAAAAGAACTGATAGGCTTGGCGCATGAAAACGGCTCGCTTGTTATTTTCGACGAGGTAATAACCGGATTCAGGCTTTCCATGGGAGGAGCGCAGGGCATATTTAATTTAAAACCGGATATTACCTGCCTCGGCAAAATTATCGGGGGCGGGCTTCCCATAGGCGCTTTCGGCGGCAGGAAGGACATAATGGATTATCTTTCTCCGTCCGGTCCGGTATATCAGGCAGGCACTCTTTCGGGAAATCCGGTATGCGTCGCCGCCGGCATTGCGACTATTAAAGCTATGGAAGAAGACGGTGCGGTGTCGAAGGCAAACGAAGCCGCCGGTTATATAGTTAAAAACATTAAAACGGCTTCTGACAAAATTACCGTAAATTCTATCGCTTCCATTTTGACGGTATTTTTTAAAGAAGGAGATGTAAATAATTTCGGCGACGTTATGAAATCGGATTTAAAAAAATTTAAGAAATTTTTTGCGGCAGTATTGGAAAACGGTTTATTTATAGCTCCTTCCCAGTACGAAGCCATGTTTTTAAGCTCCAAGCATTACAAAACCGACCTCGACCGCACTATATCGGTTATTTTAAAGTCTTGTAGCGGAGAATAGGGATTAAGTTTAACTTTAATGTTTAAGCTATAACTTACAGCATTCCGGCTTGGGCGGTTACCGGTACAAACGGCATCGACGCTTCTATGAGAAACGTTACGCAGGGCAATGGCGACAATATAGCGTCCGGGTCAAATTCTACCGCTGGAAATATTGGCGGCGGCAGTAATAACGCGGCTTTAGGCGGCGGTTCGGTCGGCAACGGCAGGGATTTGTAAATCGGCAACAGGCGGCGGCGTATATTGCGGCGCCGGTGCATCCGCTAAAGGAACAAATGCG
>DAHVNW010000036.1 GCA_027319095.1 bacterium
GGTAAAATAAAAATTATTAATTTTTTTAATTTTATATAAATAAAACTTATGGGTTTTTTTTACCGAAAAAAGGTAAAAAAAGAGATAAATTTGACTTTTGCAATTCATTATGATATATTTTATTAAAAAAGTGTATATTGAAATTGTAAATTTTAATGTTTTGAGGTAAAAGTTGAAAAAAATAATAAAAATTTTATTTAGTTTAAGAATATATACCGGAAAATTGTTTAAAAAAATCCAATTCAAATATTTTTTACCATATTTTTTGTTATCTCTAGTAATTATTTCGGTAGCCTTACTGGCTTATTATTATGTTATGCCTATGTATTACGGCTACTTAAAAGAAAGGGAAGCCGTAAAACTTCTTAAAAATAAAATGCGCGTCGATTACGAGAAGATAAGAATATTTAAAATTATAAAATCTTTTAATTCAGGTCTTCCGGCAATTACGGAAAAGAAAGTGGCAGACCTTATTTTTAATTTGGGAGAAAAATATAAAATAAACCCTGCCCTAATTTTAGCAGTTATCAGGGTAGAAAGTTCTTTCAATAATTTTTCTTATTCCGATATGGGCGCCGTCGGCCTTATGCAGATTAAACCCGTAACCGGGCTTTACTTGATTAAAAAATACCGTATAAAGTCTAAAAAATTTAATTACAATACTAGATTTATAGAATATCTTCCCGCAAACTATCTTTATAATCCATCCCTAAACATAAAAATAGGCGCTAGATATCTTTTAAGCTTGTTATATCGATTTAAAAATTTAAAACTTGCTTTATTTGCATATAACGTGGGACCGACTTTGGCCAGCAGGTCATTAGAGTCTGTTGAAACAAAAACTGGCGGAGTAATCGACAAGTATATGCTTAGCGCTTCGGAAAGCACCGGCAGGCTCTTTTCCGATTTTTATTACGGATATTATAAGAGGGTCAAAAAATATTTTTCGATTTATGATTACGAAATATTTAAAAAAAATAGGGTTTTCGTTAATAGGGTTTTAGCTAATTGAATTCATAAAAATTCCGGACTGTTGTTTTTTACGTATTTAAGCGATTTTATAAACGATACCGTCAATATAAACAAAATTATGAAAATTACCAAAAAGAATCCCACTCCAAGGTTATGCAAATTATGGACTTTAATAGGCGTTATAAATCCTGCCTGAATAAGTTTCGGAAAGGCAATTTCTAATGAAGCCGCAACAACGAAAGCAAGCCCTCCCCAAAAAAGAGTCTGTCCGGACGTTTTCCTTGCTATATATTCTATTCCTTTTTTTGGTATTTTAAGCCTTTCCATAAATCTTCCGACAAACATTCCGATAATTATCTGCGTCGCCATGGTGCCAAGGCCAAATAGCAAGCCTGGCAAAAACCCTATATAGGCGTTGGGCATCTTAGGAGCAAGAACTGTGTAAACTATAATTGCAAAAGCGCCGGTACCCCATCCGGCGATAAATCCATGCAATAAAACCATATAAATAGGAATCGGCCGCGATTTTTCGTTATTGTCGTTGCCGTTATTATTATGGTTGCCGTCGTTATTGCGCTTTGGCCCTGTTTTTATTCTAAATAATTTAAGCAATATTTTCTCCAACCCTTCGAAAAATTCGAAATTTTTTCCAAGACCTATTACATATGCTCCGGCAAACGACATTACTATTCCTACAAATACATATACTATCGGAATCACGCCGGGTTTTGTCAATATTTTTCCGAGAGCGAAATATGCTAACTCTGACGCTACAGCTCTTTGCAAGGTAAAAGCAAGTGAAAATAACAGCCCCGTTTTAAAACCGCCCTTGGTGCTATAGCTTCCGATAGAATAGCTGAAGGTAATAGGCCATGTATGTTCGTCCGGCGTAAATCCATGAACTATTCCCAATAAAAACGCCGTAATTAAAATAGCGTATATGGACGAAAAATTTTGCGGATTGTAAAGATTAATCATTCGCTCATTTTACAACTTTCATTATCTTTCAGTCAAGAGGCGGGTTGCTTTAATTTTGAGGGGTTTAACGCGGTATGGTTTAGTGCTTGAATAAAAATATATATAATGCTATATTATTAACTATAATATTAACGAATAATCGATTAAATTTTTCAGGAGAGATGGCCGAGTAGGTCGAAGGCGTTCGCCTGCTAAGCGAATGTATGTCCTAATAGATGTACCGAGGGTTCGAATCCCTCTCTCTCCGCCAGTTAAAACGTAATTTCCATCAAATAAGAATAAGCAGTATAGCAAGCGGGGTTCGAACCCTCGCAGCGCAAAGCGCGTCAGAGGGTTTGTCGCTTTTAGCGTCCTTAAGGACGCTCATCCCTCTCTCTCCGCCAGTTAAAACGTAATTTCCATCAAATAAGAATAAGCAGTATAGCAAGCGGATTAGCTACGCTGTGCTTCATTTCGAACCCTCGCCATTTACGCTATAAATTTTTCCGAACTCTTCCGCAAGGCGCTTTTTTAAACCGGAATTTCTTATTTCTTCCTTTGAATTCATCGCTATGCCGAAAGCTTTGAACGTTCCGAATATAACCACGTTTTTTTTCCCTCTCGTAATTGCCGTATATAAAAGGTTTTTCTTAAGCATCATAAAATGCGACTGGTGAAATAAAATAATAACGTTATTAAACTCGCTACCCTGGGCCTTATGGATAGAAAGGGCATATGCGGGCATTATATTTTCGTAAACGTCGATAAAATCATAGGTTACAGTTTTTTTGACGCCGTTACAATCGATATCATAATTCTCGCTCTCTTTATTCTTAAAATAGCCTGAGAAATCCGCCGATAAAGTTTTTTCGTCATGGTCGATTCTGGTGATGTAACCGGTATCTCCGTTAAAGACGTCAAGGTCGTAATTGTTCTTTTTTTGTATTATTCTGTCATAAAGTTTAAATTTAATTCCGTTGCATATAAAAATATTTGCGTCGTTAAACGGTTGTTCCGCCGAATTGCCCGAACCTGCCCCTGCATTTTCGCATATCCGGTTTTTTTGCATCTCGTTGATGTTGCATTCAGCATATTCTATCGATGGAGATTTCACCCCGGGATTAAATATTTCCTGCAGAATCCCGTTTAAATTGTTATAGCCCAGACTGCCTTTTCTCATCGGGGTCAACACTTGAATATCGTCGAATATATATGCGTTTGCATCTTGCTTGTTAAGTCCTTTAAGCCTGCTAAGTCTTTTTTGCGCTATTTTTTTAATAAACCCGGTAAAATCTTTAAGCAGTTCTTCTTTGCCTGAATTTGCCGCGTCGTATTCCTTTCTGTATTTTATTGTAAACGATTCGCCTTCGGGCAGCGAACGCGTTTTATTCCCGGCGCTTTCCTTGTTTATAGTAATAAATTTTTTATTATTTAAAAGGTTATGCGCATTTAAATTTATTAACCCGCCTTCGTTTTGCCTGAAAACTTTCGTCAAAAAAACAGTAGGAAAAAGTTCCCTTGCCGAAATTAAATCTCTTAATACGTCGCCCGGACTAACCGACGGTATCTGGTTTACGTCGCCTACCAAAACTAAAACCGCATCGCCTTTTACGGCCTTTAACAGTTTGAAAAATATAATTATGTCTGCCATGCTCATTTCGTCTATAATTATTAAATCGTGGGGCAGTTTGTTGTTTTCGTTGTAGGCAAAAAAAGATTCGTTTGTAGTCCTGTCGAACTGTGCTTTTAAAAGCCTGTGAATTGTGGAAATATCAATATTATTGCTGCCGGTATTATTGCCGCCGTTAAAGTTATCGCGATTATTGCCGCCGTTTTCGCAGCTATTTTCGTTTAGCGGATTTAATGCATTTTCTCCGGGATATTTCGAACTTTTTGACTTAACGATATCCGCAAGCCTTTGAGACGCTTTTCCAGATAAAGACGTGAGAGCTGTTTTTTTTCCTTTGCATAAGCCCACGATTGTCTTTATTATAGTAGATTTTCCGGTTCCGGGCCCTCCTGATATTATCGATATTTTATAATTTAGAGCGTTATATACGGCAAGTTTTTGTTCGTCCGTTAAGGTTGCGGAATCTTTGGTTTTTGTAAGATATGTTTCCATGTCTTTATATATTTTTTTCTCTTTTGGGCATTCTTTCGCATCGTTATATTCAATATTTTTCATATTTCCGGCTATTCTTTTTAATTCTTTGGATATGCCTATTTCGCAGTAATAATATACCGGAAGATAAATTTTTATACGGTTTGATTTATCCTTGCCGTCGATACTTTCATGGCCGTCCGGCGTGGCGGCCATTGTTTCGCCGCCGCTCGCGGCATGCGAAACGTTACCTTCGTCCGCAATCAATTTTTTATCTTGTATTAAATCGCTTATATATTTTTTTAAATCCTTTTCGTTTACCGGTTCGGTATCGCCTATTATATCTTTAATGCCGTTCTTTACGTCCCTGTAATACGCGAAGCAGTTTCCCGAATTTTCGCAATAATTTGCGATTATATATTTTATAGCTTCTTTAATTCTGTTGGGGTCGTTTTTTTCGATTCCTAATTTCTCTGCCATTATATCTGCTTTTTTAAATCCGATGCCCTTTATTTCGGTAAAAATATAAGGGTTTTCCTTGGCCACGGCAATAGATTTGTCTTTAAACTGGTTATAAATAGACTTAATCTGATAATCGCTAAACTGGTAAGGCTTAAAAAACATTACGGCTTTTCTTAATCCGTAGCTTTCCTTAAGCCCTTCTATTATCACGGCAAGCTTTACCCTGCCTATTCCTGCGACTTCCTTCAATTTTTCCGGTTCGTTGTCGATTATATCCAGTGTTTTTTCTTTAAACCTTTCATAAATTTGGGCGGCTATAACTTTCCCTATGCCTTTAAAAATGCTCGACGACAGATAGTCTATTATCGCGGTTTTTGTATTTGCCAGGGATACCTCGTATTGCGTAAAGTTAAACTGATATCCGTATTTTTTATGGTGTATAAACTCGCCTTTTAACTTTATTTTGGAATCTTGTATCGGTTTGTCGAAAAATGTTCCGGAAGCGGTGATAAATTTTCCGTTGGAATAAATATTTAGTATCGTAAAACCGTTTTCGGTATTTTGAAATACGGTTTTTTTGATTATTCCGTTAATTGTGGCCGTATTTTTATTTTCTTTAGGGATGTCAGGCATAAGAGTATGTTTATTAATATATTTAAGGCATTTTATTACATTAAAATAAAAATATTCTCAAGTATATGCCGAGCAAGGTCGCAAAAAGAACCGGCACCGTTATAATAAATCCTATTTTCATATAATAGCTCCACGTTATTTTAATACCTTTTCTTTCGAGGACGTTGAGCCATAATAAAGTGGCTAAAGAACCTATAGGGGTCAATTTAGGCCCTAAGTCGCACCCGATTACGTTGGCGTAAACGGAAGGTTTAAGCATTATATCTTTAAGGTTAGCCGAATGGATTGCAAGGGAGTTTATCATAACGGTAGGCATATTGTTCATAACAGACGATACGAAAGCCGCAAGATATCCGGCGTAGATAGTAACGGCGAAGCCTCCGAATCCGGCAAAATAAGAGATGGATTTTCCGAGAAGATATGTAAGCCCCGCATTTTTAAGACCGAAAACGACAAGATACATCCCAAGGGAAAATACTACTATATTCCAGGGGGCATTTTTAAAAACTGTTGTTAAGTTAACGGCCGGACTTTTAAATCCTAGGAAAGCGAATATTAACGCAAATGCTATGGCAAAAACCGATACGGGAATATTTAGAAATTCGCTTAAAAAATATCCTCCAAGAAGAAGAGCCAAAATTAAAAAAGAAAATTTAAAAATCACGGTGTCTTTAATTGCATCTTTTGGATTTTTTAATAATTTTGCGTCGTAATTCCTGGGGATATCTTTTCTGAAATAAAAGAATAAAATGAGCAGGGATGCGGCGATAGAAAATAAATCAGGCATATACATATTAATAAAATAAGTGAAAAAGCCGATATTAAAATAGTCCGCGGAAACGATATTAACCAAATTAGAAATCTTGAACGGGAGGCTTGCAGCGTCGGCAATAAAACCTCCGGCCATAATAAACGGCAGCATATTTTTTCTCTCGAATTTTAACGCCTTCATTTTTTCGTATATTATAGGGGTTATGATAAGCGCCGCGCCGTCGTTTGCAAAAAATGCCGAAACTAACGCGCCGAGGATAATCACGTAAATAAACATCTTTCTGCCGTTTCCTCCGGCAAATCTTGCGATATGCAACGCAGCCCATTCAAAAAATCCAATTTCGTCTAAGATTATCGAGATTATAATGATTGCTATAAACGTAAACGTCGCGTCCCAAACTATATCGAAAACCTTTATGATATCTTTCAGGACTATCACGTTGAAAACCAGGGCAAGCATGGCGCCTATAATTGCGCCGTAACCTATTCCTATGTTATATGGTTTTTTTATTATCAGGAAAAGCGTCAATAAAAATATTATTATAGAAGCAGCAATCAAATATCCGTAAAAATGCATGAAAATAACCCTTTGCTTTATTATGCTTAATATTAATATATGCTATATGCTTAATACTTTTTCGTCCTTATCGGTCCAGTATCTATCAATTTATTATAATTTAAAAAATTTAACAAGCCTTAATAAGTGTGTTTATATATGTAATTATATAATATATGAATTATAATTCATATATTATATAATTGATAAATTTTCCGGTCAAGGATTTTTGCGGGATTTTAGCAAAAAGCGAATAAAGCATCGATATTCGAATAATTTGCAAAATATATTAAAAATATGTATCGAATATATATTTGACTTTTTTAGACGAAAGAGTATAATAAAATTTATATCCGGGACGTGGCGCAGTTCGGTAGCGCACCTGCATGGGGTGCAGGGGGTCGCTGGTTCAAATCCAGTCGTCCCGACCATTCAAAACCGCAGTAAATAAGCCTTTCCAGCGGGTAATCTCATGAAAACAACTGTGGCAATTTTGGGCTTGACATTATTTTCGATGTATGATAAATAATAAGTTATAAGATGTTGAAAGAGTTAGACTACCGGGTTTTGTTTTTATAAATTAACAAAACGGGCGTTCGTTTAGTTTCCCCCCCCGTTTAACTTAGCATTAAGTTTATCCCGCCGATAAATTTTAAAAGTTATTTCGAGGAGGGAAGGTTTTAAAAATTGTAAAAGAAAATATTTCCTTAAAATTAAAAAAAATTTCTAATTTCTAAAAGTAGGGAGGAGTGGTTATGATGGAGAAAAGAATTTCTTTATTGAAGAGAGTTCCTTTATTAAAATTAAGTAGTATCAGGTATCTTCCTTTCATTGCGGCCTTAATGCTATTGATAGGCACTACGGTGCTTTTATCCGGCTGTGGCTCGGGAGGGAGCAGCGGGCCGACAAGTTTGCCTCCGTCATCGACTTCTCCTTCGGTATCTCCTGCTATAACATCTACTATTTCCCTTTCGGCCGCTTCTACTGGAGCGGGTACGTTTTCGCCCAACGGGCTGTATTTTTATGCAAGCACCGGTAACGGCGTGGACGTCATAAACACGATTACCGGTACGCTGGTAACGACCCTGCCCGTCAGCGGGACGCCTAACGGACCTGTTACTTTCGCCGGTACTTCCTATGAATACGTCGAAAGCACCAACTCGGATATATATTCGATTAATCCCCTGACTAACTCGATTTCGTCGCCGGTTTCGACTACGGCGGTGTCGGAGGGGAAGTTTCCTGCTACCAAGCATACCGACTGGGGATATACTATCTGGGGATGGAATAACAAGCTCTCCGTGATTAATTTGCCCTCGCTTACTGTTTCAAAGACCATTAGCCCTATCGATTCGTCGATAAAATATCCGCAAAATCCGAAATTATTTACGTCTATAAACCCGGTTTATCAATACGGCTACATCGCTCAAAACGGTTCAGGCGACATCTTCATCGTCGATTTAAATCCGTCGAGTCCAACCTTTGGAACTATCGTAAAAACCATACCTGCGATAGTTGGCGGCGCGCAGGTTTACGGCCCGTGCGATACCGCCGTTAGCAGCAACGGAAGTTATCTTTATACTCCAATATGCAGCGCAATTGCCGGGCAGCCCGCTATCTCTACGGGCAGCATACTTGTCATAGACGTAAATCCGTCCAGTTCTTCATACGGGCAAATCATTCAGACCGTCGATGCCCCGACCGGATTTATCACCCCAAAGGCGACGCTTTCGCCTAACGACCAGTATCTTGCCGTTGAAGGAGCTTCCGCAGAGCTGTATTACACTGTCGATCCTTTTACGGGACTTATAACTAATCCGACCGCTCCTGCCAATCTTACGTCTATTGCTAACGGGAATAGCGACGAGTTTACGCCAGGGAGCAACAGGGACTTTGTAATAAACGGCTCCGACGTATATGTGGTGAATATGACAATCGGGGGGTTATTTTCTCCCACCGTGTCTTCCACTAAAATTGCCCTATCGTCTCCTGCGATTTCAGTGGGGGCGTTTTCGCCCAACGGGCTGTATTTTTATGTAAATACCAATGACGGCGTGGACGTCATAAACACGCTTACCGGTACGCTTGTAACGACCCTGCCAGTCAGCGGGGCGCCTAACGGACCCGTTACTTTTTCCGGTCCTTCGGATATTTATGTACAAACCAAGGTTTCTGCCACGGCCTCCGATATATACGCAATTAATCCTTTAACCAATACAATAGGGTCGCCGTCTCCGACGACAGCCGTAGAGGGAAACTATCCGTCGAACAAGCATACCGACGGCGGATATACTATCTGGGGATGGGCAAACAAGCTCTCCGTGATTAGCTTGCCGTCGCTTACCGTCTCAAAGACCATTAATGCCGTCGATCCTTCGATGGCATATCCTACGGACCCGGGAGAATGGACGGCCGTAAATCCTATTTATCCTTACGGCTACGTTGCTTTGCGCGGTGCGGGAAATATATTCGTCGTGGATTTGAATCCGTCGAGTTCAACCTACGGCACTGTTATAAAGACCATACCTACCGTGGTTTCCGGTACGCAGATATATGGTCCTTGCGACGCCACCATTAGCAGCAACGGCAAATATTTTTATACCGTAATATTCGGCGATACCGGAGCCGGCGAAGCTTCCGTTTCGCCAGGTTACGTTCTTGTCGTAGACGTCAATCCGAATAGCTCCAGATACGGACAAATCATTCAGCAGGTTGACGCTCCAAGCGGATTTACCACCATAATGGCGACGCTTTCCCCGGATAATCAATATCTTGCCATAGAAGGAGGAGGAGGAGAGCTTTATTATACCGTCGATCCTTCAACCGGCCTTATAACTAACCCGACGTCTCCATATGAGCTTACCTCTCTTGCGGGGGCGGCTACCGACGAATTTACGCCGGGAAGCAACAGGGACTATGTAATGGACGGTTCTAAATTGTATGTGGTGAACATGGCAAATTAAATAAATCTTATTAAATATATAAAGATAACACGCATATTCAGGCAATTGATTATGTTTATTATATATGATTTAAAACGATAAATGTGAAAAACAGCAATAGAATTATAAAATATTGCCAATGTAAAGTTTTTATCATGGCTATTATATACTAAAATGTAAAATGTAATCCATGATATAAAAGGGAGGTGATTAGCCATATGAAGCAGTTAAGTTTTGCGAAGAAACTTCTTTTGACGTTCGCGTTATTTCTGTTGACGATAATTTCCGCAGGAACTTTTAGCGCTTTCAGCGCGGCACATACCCATGCGAGCCCGAATTATATAGGTAGCGGATTTGGTGCCGGCTTGAGCACTGGAGGTGCCAGCGGCGGAAGCGGCGGCGGCGGAGGCGGCGGCGGCGGAGGCGGCGGCGGCGGCGGCGGAGGCGGCTGCGGCGGTTAATTTCTCAAGTCCGTCCATAAAATAAAAAAAGGACAATGGGCTGCCCGTGGGATTTATTATTTATTGGCAGCCCATTGTCCTCACCGTAAAAAAGTTTTATGTTATTTTTAAGAAGAGGCCGATTGAAATTTATTAATTTAATATATTTTAACTTTGCAGTAGTAAAATATTTTTAATATTGGCCGTCTAATTTATAATATTTATAATATTTCCATAAATTATAAATCTAAATCACTAAAGATTGCTTCCAATAAGCGTTTTTGACATTTTTTTAGACGAATCCTTCCTGTTCATCATAATTATCAACGATTAAAAATTTAATAATTTGCCATTAAACTTATAATCTTTGTGCCGCAAATAATATATCATTATAATATTTTAATTCCTTTTTACTAAGATATAGCTTTAATCAACAGCTTGTCGGAATAGTTTATCATTATGTCTCATTATGCCTACGTTATAAAAAGTAAAAACATTAATGATTCAAAGCTTTTATTTATACCTGCTATAACAAGCATAAAACATTTTAACCGCGTTATAGACTAATCCAGTTGTGTTTTTATACCTATATACGGCGCTTCCGTTAAAAGAACCTGACGGCAACACTATTAAGTAAAGTTCCATCCGTACATATAACCTGTAAGTTATAGAAATTAAATACTTTTTAAGTGTCAACGGCAATCTAAAAATACACCACATCGGCAGAGTTAAGTGCACCATTTATCAATGCTAATTTAGTATTTTAAGATTTTAATTTTAATTTAACATTGCCGATAACATTAAGCGGAGTCATATCCAAATTCGTGGTAATATAGTTATGTAAATACCACGCGATAACGCCTTTTCTTATTTCCGCGGCTATTGTATATGTTGTATTACTGTAGGAAGTGGGGGGGGGGAGGGTATACGACAGACAATATGAAAGCGGTCGTTAAAAAAAATAACGAAGAATAAATAAGGAATATAATGAGAAGTTTATGGATTTTGCCTCATTTTATACTTATTTAAGTTGAGGCTATAGCCGCTCACAGACCGCGCGCATATTATCATTCACATATCCGGAATATTATAAAGGCAAGGCCTAAAGAAGTTGTGCTCTATTCGTAGCAAAAGCCTTATATATGGTTCTCGTTCTTAGAAAGCATTTATGAATTGCGGATTATACATGCCAAAAACTCTTATTTCTAATTGAGGCAAACACAACCCCGCTCAGTTCTTAAAAATATTCCTGAAGAATTAACGAACGTTTTAATGACTGAGTGAAAGTTTTTACTGCCTTAAACTATATAATACGATAAACTGGTTTTAATTACTAAGGCGCAACCCCTTTTTATATTAATGCTATCCACTAATATAGATAGCATTAATATAAAAAGGGGTTGTGCCTTTTTGTCACATTATATACTATATTTATTTCTTATCGGCACGCCGCCCCAGAACTACTTCCACCTGCAGCAGGAGCAGTTGTTGTCGTTGTCGTAGGCGTAGTTGTTGTCGTTGTCGTAGGCGTAGTTGTTGTCGTTGTCGTAGGCGTAGTTGTTGTCGTTGTCGTAGGCGTAGTTGTTGTCGTTGTCGTAGGCGTAGTGGTTGTCGTTGTCGTAGGCGTAGTGGTTGTTACGGTTGCTGGGCTTGTCCAAGGTAAACTTAAGGAGCTTGCATTAGACAATACGGTGTTTAAAGCAGTCTGTAAACCGGTGTTAGTTTGATAGTTTTGTATTAATTGATATTCAAACGACCCATCGCCAGTTGAATAGTTGGAAAAATTAGACGTTACGCTGGAACAATAAGAAGTTGACTGGACGCAGCTTGCAAGGGCGTCGGCTGCCGCCTCTATTTCGTTTGCAGAAGATGAAGGCAGATTAGGACTAATGGATGTACTTGGAAATCCTACCGTCGTACCGCTAACACCAGTAGGCAAGGTATTATATAATCCACTAAGATTGGTAATCGAAGCATTTGTAGCAATGCCGCCCGTAGAGGAAGTAGAGATTGTTCCGCCGTTATTAATAAAGGCATAGAGTGCCTGGGCGGTCGTAAGCTCGTTTATATTAATTGTAACATTAGGCGTTCCAGGAGTCCCGCTGCCGATATTATACAATGTATTTCCGGATGGGGTATTTACTGCTAAGAGAAAATTTTCGGAACCGCTTCCGGTATAGCTTATTGAATACTGACCGTTGGAATTGGTAGTCGCGGTGGATCCTGTAGAGGCGAAACCGTTACCGGAGCTGTTTTGGTTGTATAAGGTTACTGTAACGCCGGCTAACGGACCCGAGCCTCCGGCAGCCGTCCCGGTTATTGTGTAGTTTTGCGATGAACTGACGTTTCCGCTTGTGGTAGTATTAGCTGACGTGCCGTTGGATGATGAGCTCCCCCCACCTCCGCTGCTTCCGCAGCCGGACAAAGCTAAAGTACCTGCAAATAGAAACATCGCTAAAACAAGCAAAGAAAAACTAAGCTGTTTAAAACGTTTGAAATCATCTTTCATCTTTTTCTCCTGATAAATTAAAAGTTAGTTTGATTTATTTTTAATAAAAGTATCTCTACGGTAAAGAAAAGAACCATAGATTAACAAAATGCCATTTTAAATGAATTTAAAGTTTTGACTCTTCAAGTTCGTTTACAGTTTTTAAGTTTTACAAATGTTTATAGTAATTTTTAATATTAAGCAAGTATAATTATAAAAAAACATTTTATAAAACTGTAAGTTATCTTTCGACGTTGCGTGTCTGTTTTATCTTAATAGTCAGGGCAGTTTTTTAGCCTTGCTAAAAGAGTTCAAAAAACAGACATAAAAAAACCATTATTTTAGTTTATCACTTTTTTATGAAATGTCAAGTGCATCAAACAGACATAAAAAAACCATTGTTTTAGTTTATCACTTTTTTATGAAATGTCAAGTATATCCTCAAAACTGCAACACATGGAAACATCTTGTTGACAAAAAGCATATTAGATGGTATATAGTAAATAGTGGAGAGAGGAATTTTAAACTGTATAACTTAAATAGGAGAGCAAAGATGAGAAAATTATCAATGTTTTTATTTGTTATTATGCTTGCGGGAGGCATAGCCGCATTTCCTGCTGTTAGCCATGCAAAAACGCCGGAGCAGCGGTCTATACAGCGCTTGCGCCGGCTGCATCATCAGTTGCGGCAGATACAACAGCTGGCTCATAAACTGCATCAGTTGATGCAGCCAAAGCAGCTAGGGCGGCTGCCTCAGCAACTGCAACAGTCGTTGAAGCAACTGCAGCCTTTGCTGCAGCAGTCGCAGCGTCAAATTCAGTTAGAACTGGCGACTGGAGGCGCAGGAGCGCCGGCAGGGTCTGGCGCTGTGGCGGCGGCAGGAGCGCCGGCAGGGTCTGGCGCGGCGGCGGCGGGAGTAACGGCAGGGGCTATTGCAACCGGAACGATTGCAGCCGGAAGCATTGCGGCGGCATCTGTAATAATCGGCGCGGCGGCGGCAGTAGCGGCATCTTCAACGTCTTCTTCGTCGTCTTCAACGTCTTCGTCGTCTTCAACGTCTTCATCGCATTAAAAGCGAAGAAAAGCGTATGTAAAATAATAGGCTGGAATAGCTTTAACTATTCGCCTATTCTTTCTTGCAAACTTCATAATGGCAAGTATAATTAGCAATAGTTACATAAACGGCATATTTTTACGCCGGTAATTCCGGGCTTATTTCCCCCATGCATGATTGTATGCCCAAAGCCGCAAGGACTTGTCGCGTTGAACATTATCGAATAGATCGCCTGCCCATCCGGCGGCTTACAGTTACAGAGGAATGTGCCCCGGCCTGATAAACGAATAATAACCAAAATTGCCGATAGAAAATAATTTTCTATCGGCAATTTTGGGAATAATAATAATGGAAATCGTAACGGGAGTCAGACGTTTAATATAATTCGATAGAATCCGGTTTGCCTTGCTTTAAATAAATATAATGCGTTAATTAATACATTAATCCAGACGATAAAACTATATTGCAGGATTAAGAAAGTATAATAAAAAATATGGAAACGCTCGAAAAAATAAAATTAATTTATTCATTCTCGGATAATGACGCATCGAACTTAATGCAGTTAGGCGGTTTAATGGAGTCCTATACAAACGACTTCATATCAGGCACTTATTCTTTTATTTCCAATTTTGACGATTTCAGTAAATTTCTGCCCAACGAAGAAACTAAAAACAGGCATCAGGAAAAACTTAAATTTTGGTTCATGGGGCTTTTTTCGGGAAAATATAATAACGAATATTTACGAAAATTAAAGCGCATAGGCGAAGTCCATGCCGAAATAAAACTTCCATCCCACTATGTAAGCGCAACAATGAATCATATAAGAAATTTTATACACGATATTATTCTTAAAAATTTTCCAAGTTCGAACAGGAGG
>DAHVNW010000037.1 GCA_027319095.1 bacterium
GAAATAATCAGGCTTAGGGCAGAATAGTAAAGCATTTTATACAGTTTTATCCTTTCATCCGTGAATAAAAATAGAGAAACGATTATGCTTAAGCACCCGAAGAATATCATCGTGGCAAATATCTCGGGAGAAATTAAAAATTCGGCTGCCGCTAAAACTGACGTCGTTATTATGTATGTAACTGTTTTGATTTTCCCGTCGTATTTAAGGAAAAAAAGATAAGCTATTAACGGAATTAAGCATATAAAATACAGGTTCATATCGGCATTGAACGCAAATGTGTAAGGAGAAAAACCGTAAATATAGCCGCCTGTAAACCCCGCCAGCCTTGATTTTGTCAGATATTTTATTAATATATACGCAAAAAACGACGACAAAACCGGACTTATTACTGCAATCAAATTGTTTGCGGCTATAGGACCAAAAAGTAAAGTTAACGGCGAAAATATAAAACTCAGCGCAGGTATCTGGTTTGCCCATGACAGGCTTATTCCTTGAGGCGCCCACATATACCTTGTAAAAAAGAAACTAAGATGGTGAATTAAGGCATGAGGAAGCCAGTATAAACACCATATAAAATATAACGGGTCAAATCCCATGCCTACATATCGTGTTTGAATATGGGCAAGAGTCGGAAATCCAAAATAACCGATAGATATTAAACAATATAAAAAAAATACCGCAAGATTTCTATTTACTATCTTGGACATCGTAGTTATAAATAAGTTTAACCGATAATATAAATTTGCTATAATTAAACCTGAATACAAAAAAATGTTATTATATAGTATGTATGCCAATTTTGCCAATTAGAATTTACACAATATATTTTACACTATCTTAATTTTTATTTAATTAATTAAATAAATAAAATAAATATTGGGACAAGGTTAAATATAAAAAATTATTGATTCGTATAATACCTTAATCCACCGTTAGAAACTTGAAAGCCACCCTCAAGTTATTGTAAAATATAAGTGTCAGCAAAATATAAACAATAACCCAAAAGGTGGCTTATAATATATTAGACCATGCGTCTAATGATTTTATCACTAAAATTAAAAATGGGCAACGAAAAAATTACATCATTCGGCGATATATTCTTCTGCAGAATTGAAAAAGCATGCCTTTTTCAGCAGAAGAATATGGTTCTAAATGGGGGATTAAATAATATGCCTCACAGCACTAAAATAGGCGAATGGTTTTTAAAGAACGGAGAAAGTAAAGGAGACTTTGCAACGGGAAAGGCCAAAAAAATAATAGACGATATATCTTTAGATTTATCAATAGATTTATCAATAAAAGCATTAAAAGAAAAAAATTAATTTACAAAAAAATATGATATAATTTTTAATAATTAACCAAATAAAAAATCAGACTGACACGAAATATCTAACGCTCCCGTTTTGGGACAAAAAAATATAATTGTTATCCAGAAAAACTAAATAATGACAGTCTGTTTTTGTTAAAAATAAAAACTAATCTATAACTAATCATTAAAAATAATAAAAACGATAAAAAATACTTAAAATTAAAATATTAAGTTTCTAACGGTGAGTTAAGGTAATATATGATTTCTGTTATTACATTTGGACGGAATGACAACCACGGCTATAACATTCATAAGCGTGCCGCAATAAGTTTTAATTGCATTGCCGAAGTTCTTACGCATCCCGATGACGAAATCATTTTTGTAGATTGTAATACGCCTTATAATATCCCCACTTTTCCTGAAGCAATTAAGGATACACTGACGCCTAAAGCTAAAAAAATTCTTCGTATTTTAAGAGTATGGCCGCATTTGTATGAGAAATATAAAAATTCGTCAACTTTAAAAGTCTTAGATCCTCTTTCTAGAAATATCGCCATCAGGAGATCAAATCCATCTAACCGTTGGATATTGCTTACTATTCCGGATAACGTTTTTGTGTGCCGCGATTATAAAAAATCGCTTTCCGATATAGCTGCTGAATTATCAAACGGCTTTTATCTACTTCCAAGATTCGATGTTCCTGAAGAGCTATGGGAATCGTCATTAGATAGGACAAATCCTAGATTAGTGATTGAAAAATTTTACGAATGGGGGAAGGGATTACACCTTAATGAAGTCGTTATTTCAAGACCAGACCATTTATTTGAAGCAGGAGATTTTCAACTTATGTTAAGGAAGCAGATTTTTGAAATCAATGGACTAAACGAAGAAATGGTCAATGTCGGGGATACCGACCACAATCTTAGCAAACGCTTTCTGCTTTTAAATAAAAAAATTGACACACTTACGGATAAGGTTTTTGCATATCATTGCGACCATACCCGTAACGAAACATTATTGCAGAGTCCGAATGCTATCAGAAACGATTTAAGGCGATATGTATTGGATGTCCATTCTCCTTTTCTTCCCCTGCAGTCTGAAAATTGGGGAATTCCTAATGAAAATATAGATGAAATTCGCTTAAACGATTATAATTCAAATAACTTTAACAATATTATAACAGATTTACTGCCGATATCACCTGAATCTATAACTTTTGATTTTAATCTTGAGGAATCATATAATCATGGACAAATTTATGATAATTATCATGTCTTTCCTTTTTTAACTAATCATTTAGTAAATTTACCGTCGTCAATGAATATAGGTTATTTCGGCGGCAACATTTCCCTCTTAATTTTAATAATTAAATTCCTAAAAAAAAATAACCATAAAGGACATATTTTAGCAGATAGAAAATTAATTAAATATCATAATAATGCTGCTGACCAGTTCAAATTTTTAGAGAATATGTGTAAAATATCGGATAGAGAAGAAGTGATTAAAAACTCTGATTTATTTATCTTTGATTGCGCCATGATGCATTTGCCGCACATTGTAAACCCTGAAGGAATTTCATTTCCTAAACCCTCTTCGATAACCGAATATTTCAATAAAGATTTGCTTAATTCATTTATTGTATGTGTTAGTATGGTGATAAAATTACAACGAGCCAACTCAATGATGCCAAGAAAGTTTATATCTGTTGGCAGCCAAAATACATGGTTTGAAGGTATAAGCAAAGAATTTATCGGTTATAGCAATACGGTATATTGCACACATATTATGAGCGGCTACATAAAGAAAAATAAATGCATCGGCCCATTTAAAAAAATAAAAATATGGGCAATGTTTTTAGGTTTTAAAAATAAAGAAAAAATAAAGAAAAAAAAATTATTATATAAAATTATCAAATTAATTTATAAAAATTTCATTAGACAAAAATAAAAAGCGAAAAATATCTATCCAACCTGTTTATCTCATAATCTTTTCAAGCAGTTCCCTTTTTAATCTAAATTCAGTCATTCCCTTAATATGTTCTTTTACTGCCTTTCCAAATTTCCTTTCTACCATATTTAAATATCTCGGATTTTCAAAATATTTATGGAATGCATTATCCCTGAACTCAAGAACCGTTTCCGCAGCCAGACTTTTTGTAGGCAAAGGAAGCATTCCGTAAGAATGTTGGGAGAAATTATGCCATTCTTTAGGAAGCATCCAGCCTTCCTTAACGGCTATATCGTATAATTTTGAACCGGGGTAAGCCATAGCGCAGTAAAAATTGGCAAATTCGCAGTTTAATTCTACGGCCATATCCAAGGTTTCCTGCATAGTTTCAAGCGTATCGTCCGGCAGTCCGAAAATATAATTACCTATTACCCTTATACCGGCGTCTTGTATTTTTGACACTACATTCTTTATATCTCTAACTCTCATTTTTTTATCTGCTCCGTCCCTGACATCGGGATTTGCAGATTCAATACCTAAAGCAAGCCAGTTAATTCCAGCCTTTTTAATTTTTTCTAAATTTTCTATTTTTAAAGTATCAACCCTTGCATATGCCCATATATTTAAATCGTAACCTCTTTCCGTCAGTAAATCGACTATCTTCATATAATGGCTTTCATTAAGAATGAATAGTTCGTCCACTATTTTAATGTTTTTTATTCCGTAATCTTTTACTAAAACCTCTATTTCTTTAACTACAAGTTCCGGACTTCTGTATCTTATCCCCGGTTTTCCAAAAGGCGCGTTTATACAGCAGAAAGTACAGGAATAAGGACATCCGAGGCTGGTATAAACGGCCCCGTAAGGCATCCTGTGTTCTAAATCGTCAAAACAGTGCCAGTTGTGCGCCCTGTATTTTTCCATAGGAAGCAAATCCCATGCGGCAACGGGCAGAAATTCGTCCAAATTTTTAATTAATTCTGCTCTAGGATTGCTTTTAACAATGCCGTTTTCGTAATACCATAAGCCTGGAACGGATGAATAATCCGATTCTCCATGCTTTAACGCATTAAGAAGCGGTACAAGAGTATATGGGGCTTCACCTTCTATAACAAAATCTGCGCTTTCTTCTTCAAGAGTTTTTCTTGGAAGAGCCGAAGGATGCAGTCCGCCCACCGCAACTTTTGAATCGGTATTATTTTTAATACTTTTCAGTATTCTGCCGGCTATAGTCATATTCTGGGTGGATGCCGAGGGCTGGGAACCGTAAACGATTACCGCCGACAACAACGGGTTGATGTTTCTGATTTTTTCGGCGGTTTCATCCGGAGAAATATTTTCCGCGTTTGCATCGATAATTGCTACGCTAAAACCTTTGTTTCTAAGATAAGCGGCAATAACCGCAATCCAAAAAGGCGGCTCTATCGCCGAATAATCATTTCCTAGGTCTTGATATACCTGTTTTCTGTCTCCGGGATTAATTAGCACTATATCAAATGTTTTTTGCATTTTTAAATATCAAAACCCATATTTATTTTATTAGAGTATCCTTGATATATTTGGCAACGGAAATATCGTCTAAATTATTTATTTTATGCAGATACTCTCTGCCGCCGATATCAAAAACATAACTGTCTTTAAAACCCATTCTTTTAAGTTTTACTTTCAAATCATACTCATCGATTAGAGAAGAAACTAGACCGTCTAATCCGCCTTTGTTCATAAAAGCCTCCTCTAATGTAATTAAATATTTATAATCCTTTAAGGTCTCAACAAATAGGTTCTCATTTATCGGCTTAAGAAGAAAAACATCCAATACACCTGCATTAATACCGTCTTTAGCTAACGTATCCGCAGCCTTTATAGTGGTGTGAGTCATATAGCCCGTTGAAATTAAACATATTTCGTTCCCTTTTTTTATTTCTTTAAATCCGTCTTCCAATTTTACGTTTTCAAAACTTCCGTAAATATTATTTATAGGTTTACCGTCAAATCTTATATATTTTGGTTTTTTTACATTAATGGAATAATCTATAAACCCTTGCGCCAGCACCCAATCGCTCGGCGAAAACAAAATAATATTAGGCAAAGTCCTTATGATAGATATATCTTCAAGACAGTGGTGCGTGGGACCGGATACGTCATAGCTTAATCCGGCGCCGACACCTATGAAATTAACGTTTACGTCTTTAAACTGGGCATGCAAAGAAAGATTAATCCTTATCTGCTCGAACGCTCTCATTGTCAAAAACGGCGCTATAGCGTATGCATATACGGTAAAACCCTCCAGCGCTAAACCCGTCGAGACGTTAATTAAATTCTGCTCGGCAATTCCCACGTTTATAAATCTGTCTTTAAATTTATCCCTCAATTTATCGAGCATCGGAGACCCGAAATCTGCGGAAATAAAAAAAATGCTTTCATCTTCTTCCATCATATGAAAGATTCGGTCGATAAACACATCCCTCATTGTTTTTCTTTCCGTTTTCATTTTAATCCTTCGATAGCCTCTTTAATTTGGGCTTCGTTTAAGTTTTTTATATGGCACAGAGGATCGTTTTCGAGACTTTTCACCCCTTTACCCTTAACGGTGTTTGCTATTAATACGCCCGGTCTTCCGGTTTCATTTTCTTTTAAACCGGAAAGCGCCTCATATAAGCCGGTTAAATCGTGTCCGTCAACCGTAAGCGTGTTCCAACCGAATACACCGAATTTTTTATCTAAAGGTTCTAAATCCAATATATTTTTGCAGTAATCAAGCATGCAGATTTTATTGTTATCCAATATAAGCGTCAGATTATCTAATCCGTGTCTGCCTGCGAACATAACCGCTTCCCAAACCGAGCCTTCATATAATTCGCCGTCTCCCATTAAAACGAACACTTTTTCTTTTCTTTTCTTTCTTTTCAAAGCTAAAGAAATTCCGCACGCTACGCCGAGACCGTGTCCTAAAGAGCCGTTTGTGGTTTCAAACCCGGGAATAATATAATCGGGGATTCCCCCCAGAAAAGAACCTTCTTTTCCGACATTTGCAAGTTCTAACGCATCAAAATAGCCCGTATCGGCAAGAACCGGATAAAGCGAAATTGCGCCATGCCCTTTACTTATAATGAATCTGTCCCTGTTTTCCCAACCCGGCTCGGAAGACTTAAAATTGAGTATTTTTCCGTAATATAAAACCGTAAATATTTCAACGCATGATAAAGAAGAAGCTATTCTTGTTTCCTGCGATATTCCGTGTATATTTAAAGTTTCTTTGCGGGTATGTAAAGCTTTATCTTTTAAATACCTAAAAAAATCTTTATCATGTTCCATAATAATCCCTATTTTACAGTATTCCGTAAATTGTTTAAATACCAATCGTACGTCATTTGTACGCCTTTTTCAAGAGAAACGGCGGTATTAAAACCAAGACTTAAAAATTTAGAACTATCCAAAAGTTTTCTTTGCACGCCGTCTGGCTTACTTGCTTCCCATTCAATATTCCCCTTAAAACCGACAATACCGGATATCATTTCAGCAAGCTCTTTGATGGAATAATCTATCCCCGTTCCTATGTTATAATGGGTGTTTTTAATATAATCTTCATCTAAAGACATTATAAAAATAGACGCCGCCGCCACATCTTCGCTAAAGATAAACTCCCTTCTAGGGTTACCGCTGCCCCATAAAATAACTTTATCCTTACCGTTTATTTTCGCTTCATGGATTTTTCTTATTAAAGCTGATAAAACATGCGAATTTTCAAGGTCGAAATTATCGTTAGGCCCATATATGGAATTTGGGATTAAAGATATAAACCTGTTTGATTTATACTGGTTATTATAAGCCTTGCAGGCTATAATTCCGGATATCTTAGCCGCTGCATAAGCTTCGCTTGTTTCTTCTATCTGTCCTGAAAGCAAATACTCTTCTTTAATAGGCTGTAAAGCATTCTTCGGATAAACACAGGAAGAACCGTAAAAAATTAATCGTTTTATATCGTATTTTAGAGCCGATTGAAAAACATTCGACTGAATTTCTATATTAACGTTAAAAAAGTCTGCGGGATAAGTCCTGTTAGCTATTATGCCTCCGGTAAGTCCTGCGGCGAGAAAAACATATTCCGGCTTTTCTTTTTTAAAAAAATCATCCACGGCTTTCCGGTCGGTTAAGTCTAACTCGCTATGAGATTTTGCTATAATGTTTGAATAACCGGACCCATTTAATTTTTTAATTATAGCAGAACCCAAAAGACCTGTATGCCCAGCAACGTATATTTTCGATTTTTTATCTAACATAAGATTTAGTTTTTATATGCTCCTAAGCGTTTCGTATAAATAATCTATTTTATTTTTTATATCGTACGGGTGATTACCGACAAAAAAACCGTTGTAATGTGCTATGTCGGCATTTTTCGAACCGGTTGAAATATAATCGTAATACTTTACGACGTCATGCCTCAATATATTGCCGCCAG
Organism: bacterium; assembly: GCA_027319095.1. Taxonomy (GTDB): domain Bacteria; phylum SZUA-79; class SZUA-79; order Acidulodesulfobacterales; family Acidulodesulfobacteraceae; genus Acidulodesulfobacterium_A. The sequence continues at coordinate 7,719 of DAHVNW010000037.1, forward strand.
TTATAATCCTGTATTCTATGTCTGCATCTTTTAATTTTTGCAAAACTTTTTTGCGGTCGATTTTTAATTTAGGATTTATTATCATCGTAAAACTGAACCACGACGATTCGCCAGTTTCTTTCTGAATTATAAATCTTTCGTCGTTTTTAAAAAGATTTACGAAATGCTTTGCATTTTCCCTTCTTATTTTTATAAAACCATCAAGCTTTTCAATCTGTTTTAATCCTACTGCTGCGTGTATTTCGCCGGGACGGACGTTATAACCTGGCAAAATAAACCTGTACGCTTCAAAAAAATCGTCGTCTTTTCTTTCAAAAATAGGACTGTCGTTATCCTGATCTCTCGTCCAGCCGTGGTTTCTTAAGGATTTCAAAATATTATAAATCTCTTTGTCGTCCGTTAAGACGAGTCCGCCTTCCATAGTGGATATGTGATGGGAAAAAAACGTGCTGAAAGTATTGACTAAACCGAATGTTCCGGTATATTTACCGTTAAACTTGGCGCCCATGGACTCGCAGTTGTCTTCAAATAAAATAATGCCTTTTTCTTCGCATAATTTAGTTATCTCGTCAAATTGACACGGATTTCCTAAAATACTTACGGCTACTATCATCTTTGTATCTTTAGTCACGGCTTTTTTCAAACTTTCTATGTCGTAATTAAGAGTATTTAAATCCACATCTACAAATTTTAATTTAAGTCCGTACTGACAAAGAGGATGAAACGTGGTTGCCCATGAAATACACGGCACTATTACTTCGTCCCCTCTTTTAAAAGGATTTGTCTTTTTGTAAAATAAAGAGGCTGCGGCAATAAGATTAGCCGATGAGCCGGAGTTTGCCATAACGGCATATTTCATTCCGAAATAGCTCGCAAATTTTTGCTCAAACTCTTTAACCCTTTTTCCCATTGTATAAATATCCCCGTCCATAACTTCCTTTATAGCCTGTTTTTCTTCTTCGCCCCAAGTGGAGCTTGCAAGTTCGTATCTCATTTTCCGTACCCGTTATAATTAAAATAATTTGGTTTATATACTATAATTTCCGAACCTGTAAAATCAAAATTAAAAGGAACCTGTAAAAAATTTTTAAGCGCCTCTTTGACCCTGTTTTGGTTTTCCGGCTCTACATAAAAAAGAATAAATCCTCCTGCGCCTGCGCCGAGCAATTTGCCTCCCACCGCACCGTTTTTAACCGCCGTTTCGTATATGGAATCTATTTCCCCGTTTGTCACTTTGTTCGATAACTTTCTTTTTAAAAGCCATGTCTCGTTTAAAAGCTTTCCGAATTCGGCAATATCGTTTTCCTTTTCGGACGTTAGTATTTTATACGCCTCATCGACCAGTTCCGTCATTCTGAAAAGCTCTTCCTTTCTTTTATGGAGATTTTTAATTTTATCTCCTGCCACTTCCGAAGCATATCTGGATAAACCGGTAAAAAAAAGCATAAATTTATTGCTGAAAGCATTTAACAGGTTTTCTTTCATTATAATAGGCTTTACTATAATTTTGCCGTTCTGCAAAAATTCGATGTAGTTTAAACCGCCTACCGCCGCCCAAACCTGGTCCTGCGAGCCGACGTTTTCTTTTATAAGGTCTTGCTCTATATGGATAGCCTCTTTAAACAGATTTTCTTTGGAAGCTACTTTTCCCGCAAGCGCATACAAAGAATTTACTAAACCGACCGTAAACGAAGAACTGGAACCCATACCCGAACGGGCCGGGATATCGCCGTCGTGATGCACTTCAAACCCAATATTGCCGTCAAAATACCTCAGCGTATTCTGGAAATACTTTAACGTCTCCCTGACCGACGGATGTACTATTTCATCTACATTTACTACGGTTTCTATCTTGGAATAGATTATCCTGTATTTGTGTTCAAAAAACGGAGGAAGTTCCCTTAACGATATATAACAATATTTATCTATCGCGGCGCCCAGGACCTTACCGCCGTATTCAAGATACCAGTCGGGATAATCCGTGCCGCCGCCGAAAAAAGAAATCCTGTGCGGCGTCCTTGAAATAATCATTTATATAATTCCTTTAAGATTTATATTAATTTACCTATTTCTTTTTTTGCTTTTTCATAGTCTTCCGGTATTCCTATGTCTATAAAATAGCCGTCCGAAATATATCCTAATAAATTTAAATTTTTAAGGTATTTTTCGATGAAGTCTTTCTCGAATGAAAACTTATCATTTATGCTAAACCTTTTAAATACGTCCTTATTTGTTATGTAAACGCCGCCGTTTATGTAACCCTGCTTTTTGTCTTTTTTCTCTGAAAAATTTATAATCCTAAAACTTTCGTCTATTTCTACAAAACCGTATCTTTCCGAATTATCCATTTTTTTTAAAGCCGTTACCAGTTCAGCTCCGCTTGAAACATAAAACTGCGACATTTTTTTTAAATCTAAATCAAAAAAAGTGTCGCCGTTAAGAATAAATGCGTCTTCCGAAACGGTATAATTCAGAGCCTGTTTTATAGCGCCTCCCGTACCCATAGGTTCTTTTTCTAAAGAATATATTATGTTAATATCTTTATATTTTGCGTTAAAATGATTTATTACCTTATCCTGCATATATCCGAGCGAAAGAATAACATTATCCACGATACCTTTTTGACTGTTCAAAAAATCCATCAAATACTGAAGAAAAGGCTTACCGTTTATAGGGGCGAGAGGTTTCGGAACATCCGAAATTACGCTCTTTAATCTGGTTCCAAACCCTCCCGCAAGGATAATCGCATCCATACCTTAATTTAATATCCCTTTGCCGTTTCGGCCTTAACACTAACCTGCGTCTTAAACATTGCTGTAAATACTGTTTGTAATTATAGTAAAAGCCTTTTTAAGCTCTTCTATGCCGTCATCTAAGGAAAACTTAGGTTTATAGCCTGTTTTTTCTATTTTTTCGTTTGAAACAATATAATTGCGTTTATCCGGGTCTTCTCCTATAGGCGCATCCATAAAGACAAAATCGGGAATATGCTTCTTTATTTTTTGGCATAGTTCTAATTTTGAAATATTTGCATCGGACAAACCTACGTTGTACGGCTCGTTTTTCATTGTATCGAAGTTCTGTATTCCGTGAATAACCGCTCTTGTAACATCCCTTACATGGATATAATTCCTTTTAAAATTGCTTTCAAAAAGCACGACGAATCTGTCTTTTACAGCCCTGTATGTAAAATCGTTGACAAGGAGGTCTATTCTCATCCTGGGGCTTGCCCCGAATACGGTCGCAAGCCTGAACACTATGACGTTGCCCCTGTCGAAATATATCTTTTCCGATTCCACGTTTGTTTTGCCGTACAAGGATATAGGATTCAAAGGGGTTTCTTCGGTGCAGTATATGCCGTCCTGTCCTATGCCGTATCCGCTGTTGGTCGTGGGAAGTATAACCCTTTGCTCTTTGGACAATATTTTGGAAAGCATTTTACGGGCTTCTAAGTTTATAGAAACGGTGCCAAACGGGTCCCTGCTTGAAATAGGGGCGCCTACGAGCGCCGCAAAAGGAAGAACGTAATCTTTATCTTTGACAAGATTTTTCATCAGGTTTTCATCTCTGGCATCCCCCCTTATTATTTTAAAATTAGGGTTCATGCAGTAATCAAGCAAAGAATTCTGCTTATACATAAAGTTATCGACGACCGTAACTTCGTAATCTAACTTTAACAACTCAGGAACAAGTATGGAGCCTAAATATCCGGCTCCGCCGGTAATAAGAATTTTCGTCAACTTTAAATCCTCCTTTTGATATTTTAACAATATTAATTAATATTTAGATAATTCTCGACTACCCACTCCGCAAAAGTAAACGAACAGGTGAAAGCGGGAGAAACCGCATTTAAAATATGCACGGACAAACCGTCGCTTTCTACAACAAAATCCTGAATAAGCTCTTTTGTTTTGGTATTCAGAAGCTGTGCCCTTATACCTGGAGTACTCCATTTATTAAACATATTTTCGTCTATTTGTTTTACCATTTTTCTTGCAAGTTTAGCAAGATAATTTTTATTGAACTTTTTTGTTTCTTCAAAAGCCAAGTCCCTGAAATTAAAAGAATTCGCTAAAAACAGTCTTGATTCCCACGATATTATCTGAAGCATTTCGACGGGACTGAAACCGTTTAACGAGCCGTAGTTTTCCCTCCAGAGGGCAGGTATGGCCGTAGGGCCTATTTTTATTACGCCGTCAACCGTTAAAGTATAATGGACGCCGAGAAAGGGATTTTTTAAGTTTGGGGTAGGGTAGATATTTGTTTTTATGGGTTTGTCCACGCCCGTATATTTAAGGTAAATGCCTTTAAACGGTATTATCGTGTAATTTTTTGAAAAACCAAAATCTTTTGCTATTTTATCAGCGTATAAACCGGAAGCGTTTATTATTTTTTTAGCTTTAATTTTTTTATCTCCGGCAGACACCGTATTTTTATCTATTTTTTTTAGATACGGAGTTTTAAATAATATATTTACGCCATTTTGAATAAGCCTGTTTTTTAGTGCATATAAAACCTCTATCGGGTCGATAGTCGCGGTATTAGGCGACCACAGCGCTTTTTTATGCGTTATTGCGTTAGGCTCGTATGATTCCAACTCTTTTTCGCTTATTAAGGCTACTTCAACGCCGTTGGCTTTAGCCCTTTTTTCGAGTTCGTACAAAACTTTTAATTCTTCTTCGTCTAATGCGACCACTACTTTGCCGCACCTGTTTATTTTTAAACCGTTTTCTTCGCAGAATTTTTTCAGTTCGCCGTTGCCTTCCTTCGTAAACCTTGCTTTCAAACTGTCCTTAGTGTAATAAAATCCGGCGTGCAGAACCCCGCTGTTTCTTCCGCTGGCATGGCGCGCAATATCTTCTTCTTTTTCTATTACCAGAACATCGGCGTTCGGATGCTTTTCTTTAAGTTTTTTGGCAATAGACAGACCGACTATGCCTGCGCCGATAATCAGATATTCTGTGGTAATTGTTTCCATGTATATATAGTTGTTTTATTTTTTGTTCTAATGTTTATAAATCGGGCAACTTTCTATTTACGATATCAAAACTTTTCACAAGCTCTGCTATAGAGATATGCTCCAAATACTTGAACGCCCGCTTATTCCATGTTCCGTCAAATCTTTATGCGACCAAAGCGTTACGCTATTTCCAAACTCCTCACCAACTGCTTTAACAACACCCGGATGAAATCCTCCAAAAATAAAATTTTCTAAATGTACAAAATCTTTATCAAGATTTTTATTAATAATTTCAATATTAAAATCTGCCAAAAATCCTTCGCAATCGTGGCCGCATAAGATACCGCCCGGTTTAACTTTAGTTTTCCAAATTTCAATATCTTTTTTCACACAATTATAGGTATGATCCGCATCTATAAAAAAAAACAAAGTCGCAGGATTTATCTTTAAAGATTTCAGCTGCATCTTCACTTCTCATTACCATTGGTTTGACTATATTTTTTCCTCCTAATAAATTTACATTATATAAAAAAGTTTCAAATAAATTGTATTCTCTCTTCAATTCTGAATATAATTCTACATTATTATTTCCTTCCCAAGTATCAACACAGTAAATAAGACTATCTTCAGCACTCTTGTATTTTAACACAGCCTGAAGAATAGCTTTAGTGCTACCGTTCCCAAGAAAGCTACCCACTTCGGTTACAATAATACCCTGTCGATATACTTCTTTTAATAAATACCCCAATACGTAAAAATCTTGCAAAGTAAATTATGGTCCTCTATGGATTGCAAGTTTTCCAGTGTTATCAGTTTTAGATGCTCCCTTGCCCCCCAATAATACCGTAATTCTTTTTATGCAATTTTTCATTGAACAATTACCCTTTTTTTTTAATATTATATCTAATTCATTTATATCACGAATCACAATTATATCAGGGTTTTTACGATCTTCCTCTTTCTGTAGATCTAATTCGCCTATGTTTTGAGGTATAACATAAATGATTCCAGAAAGATGAACAATATTATATTCATTATAAGAACCAAGGATTATAGGAACATTATAATTATTGCTTTCTTTCTTTATTAATCCATAGTTATGCTTAATCTTCACAATTTCGCTAATTGTGTAATCTGCAATGTCATCACAATGTATTTCGGAGGATTCTCCTAACTTTTCTTTCATGACTTTTATAGTCTCTTCCGCAAAAGGACCAATATTAATGCCATTTTTATATAGTTCATAAGAAACTTTTAGGACACGCGCAAGCCTAATTTTATGGTCTATATAAGGATTTAAGCTATACCACTCTGTAGGCGGTATTTGCCTAAAATTATATTTATATAGGTCTTTTTTTTCGCTTCTAAATAGAATATTGTAAGATTCAGGATTATCCCAATAATAGCTTCCGGGTGCCAATATCAAGGCATTTATCGATTCTACAATATCA
>DAHVNW010000038.1 GCA_027319095.1 bacterium
TTAAAGTTAAATAAATTAAATTAATTCAAATAATTTTTTAAAAATTTGAAAAAAGAAAGATTTAATAATTTAATTAAAGAAAAGTTAGGCGATATTAATTTGATTGTCGCATCCAACAGAGAACCCGTTTCTAACGAATATTCCGGAAAAAAAATAAATACAGTAAAATCGATAGGCGGCCTTACCATAGCGTTAGAACCCATTTTGAAAAATCTTCACGGGACATGGATTGCTTACGGCGGGGGAAATGCCGATAAAATAGCGTCGGACGAAAAAGGCAAAATAAAGCTTCCGGAAGGAGAAGAATCTTACACGCTAAAAAGGATTTTTTTGACCAAAAAAGATATAGAAGATTATTATTACGGCTATGCCAATTCGGTTTTATGGCCTTTATGCCATATAGTCTATGTAAAGCCGGTCTTTAATTCGGAGCAGTTTTTGGCTTACGACGACGTCAATAAAAAGTTTGCCGATTCCATCATAGAGGAAATAAAGCTTTCCAAAAACGGCGATAAAAGCGGCAAAGGAAATGATAGGGGCAATAATAATATAAATAGCATAAAGAATATCGTATGGCTTCAGGACTATCATCTTGCAAGATGCGCAAAATACATTAAGGAATACGACGAAAATATTAAAACGTCGATTTTCTGGCATATTCCATGGCCAAATCCCGAGATATTCTCGATTTGCCCGCAAAAGCACGAACTTCTCGAAGGACTTTTAACAAACGATTTAATAGGATTTCAAATTATTTATCACTGCCAAAATTTTTTAAGAACCTGCGAATGGGAACTAGAAGCTCAGGTAAACTGGTCCGATTATTCGGTAACCTATAAAGGACATAAAACATGGGTTAAGCCCTTCCCCATATCTGTCGATGCCGATTACCTTCATTATTTTGCGTTATCGGAAGAAACCGAAAAATATATCGACGAAATTAAAAACAACGACGAAATTATAGAATCGTCTTATCTATATTTAGCCGTGTCGGTGGACAGGCTCGACTATACCAAGGGAATTATCGAAAAGTTCAAAGCAGTCGATAAAATGCTCGAAGAACATTCGGAACTTATAGGTAAATTTGTTTTTGTCCAATTCGGCGTACCTTCCCGCGTGCATATCGATGCCTATAAAAAATTAAACGAAGAAATAGCTGAAATAATTAACGACATTAACTGGAAATACGGAACCGAAGAATGGAAGCCTATAACAGGATATTTTAAGCAGCTTGAATTAGCGCGTTATTTGGCTTATCACAGGCTTTGCGATATTATGATAGTATCTCCTTTGCACGACGGCATGAATCTTGTGGCAAAAGAATACGTTATTTCTAACGCAGACCGCAAAGGCATGCTCGTTTTATCAAGGTTTGCGGGCGCATCGAAAGAACTTTACGATTCGGTTTTGGTAAATCCCTACGATGCCGAATGTTTCGGCAAAAAAATATACGAGGCGCTTGTTATGGAAAGAGAAGAAAAAGAGCGGAGAATCATAAAGATGCAAAATATTATTTTGGAAAACGATATTTACGACTGGGCGTATAACTTTCTAACGGCCCTTTATTTAATATAACCGGCTATTTTATTGAACAATTGTTGGGTTTGCTATTATGGACGACGATAAAATAAAATTTAAAAGGCTTAATAAACTTAGCAATATCGTTATATCTATAGCTTTAATAAGTTTTCTATTCTTTATATTGTTTTACGTCCTTCATTATTATTCGAAGTATTTTTCTAAAAATGTCCTGCCCAAAGGTTATTTTTCCATAATAGAAGCAATATTCATAGCCGTATTCGGGCTCGTATCGGTAAAAATAATTCGAAAAAGTTTATCTAAAATATTCAGCGGCTATGTTTCAGAAGATAAAGCTGGCGTCTTAAGATATTTATTTAGTTTTGTCGCCTATTTTACCCTCATACTTTTTATTTTTACTACGCTCGGTATAAACATATCCAATATACTGCTGGGAGCTACTTTTCTCGGCATAATTTTAGGCATTGCGGCGCAGTCTTTTTTATCAAATCTGCTTGCCGGCTTTATAATATTATTCGGCAAGCCGTTTAAGATAGGCGATAGGATAACGATAGTAACGTGGCAATGGGGGCTTTTAATGTCCACATATCAGCATGAAGCGGTTAAGCCCGGTTATACTGGGGTCATAAAAGACATCAATATGCTTTTTACGACAATTAAGGAAGACAACGGTTTTATTATGAAAGCGCCCAATAATATTTTAATGCAGGCTTTAATAACAAACTACGATAACGTTAAAAGAAGAATTGTAAGGGTCAGGTTCGAACTCGACAAAAACGTCGATTTTGAAAGTTTTAAGTCGGACCTTTATAATTATTTAATAGGCGGCGATAAAGGTTTTTTAATAGAAAAGGAGCCTCCTCCGGTTATAAGAGTATCCGACGTTTCGCTTGCAAGTTATTTTGCGGCTGCTGAAGTTTACACGCCGCAGATTTACGAGGACCAGGTGAGAGACTTAATATTATCTTACGTATTAAAAAGGGGGAAAAAAAATGGAAATCAGGGCAATATATCCGTTTAAATTTTATACGAGGCTGACGCTGCCCCAATTAACCGGCTTATATGCTTTAAGTTTAAAAGAGCTTTTGGAGGGATTAAAAACTGCCTGCGATTCTATAGTTTATTATCATACGCATCATTATCTTATACAGCATCATTATATCGTCCCCGATTCTCCCAACGATTTTGCATATTGGATTACGCACAGGCTTGGAGAAAATCTTTTAGGCGAAGAAATAGCAAGCATAAATATGTTCGATTGTGATACTATGATGGATTATAAAAATAAATTAATAAAAACGATAAGCGGATTTATATCAAAAAATACCAGAACGAGAAGAGTGGAAATGAACGAGAGGTTTAATTTTATGAAAGCGGTTACGTTTGTTATGTCTACAGGAAAGGAAGCGTTTACGCTAAGGGAATTTTACGAAATTTTAAAAAATATTACAGTTTTTTCGATATACTATCATTTTTTTGAATCCCATTATAGATTGAGTTCGGGATTGGACGATTTTTCGATATGGATTAAGGACCAGCTTAAACTTCCGGAATTATCGGACAAAATTTCCAAATTAGACCCTTATTCCATGACTATGGATAATTTAACGGAACAAATTATTGAATACGTCGAAAAATATCTTTAGACAAAAACTATAAATTTAAAGCAATAATAATAAAAAATATAAATTGTATAAAATGGTAATTTAATAATAAATAAACGTAATTATACTATTGACTAAGGCGGATTGCTTCGCATCTTTGCCTGCATAACGGAGTGGCGAGCTATGCCGGACTTTGTCCGCCTCGCTCGCAAGCCGGCTTTATAAACGCACTCAAAGATATGCTCGCGATAACATAGCAGGCGGTTATCGTCGTTGCGAGCTAAGCGAATCGACCATGCTTTACCGAGCGTATAATTCCGTAAATAAATAAAGGAAATAAAAAAATGAGGTCGATAAAAGAGTATTCCCGTATAGCAGGGCAGGAAACAATCGAAGAAATAGAAAAATTAGGTTCCTATTTAAGCGGCAAAATAGTCCAGAATATTAACTCTACGCCGGTAGGCGGCGGCGTTGCAGAAATTTTATCCCGTATGGTGCCGCTTTTGAAAGAGGTAGGCGTCGATGCAAGATGGGATTTTATAAAAGGGGGCGAAAGGTTTTTTGAAATAACCAAAAAAATTCATAACGCCCTTCACGGCGTAGAAGAGAATATTTCTGAAGCGGATTTTCAACATTTCTTGGACGTTACCGACGAAAATTTAAAAGAGATTAACTTGCTCGGAGATATAATATTTATACACGACCCTCAGCCCATTGGATTAATAAAGGTCAAAAATAAAAACGGCTTTAAAGGAAAAAAATTTATTTGGAGATGCCATATAGATTTAAGCGCCGCCAATCCTAAGACCTTTAATTTTTTAAAAAAATTTATAGAGCAATACGATTACTCAGTTTTTTCGTCCCCGCTTTTTGCTAAAAAGCTCAAAATACCGCAGATATTAATTTCACCTTCGATAGACCCGCTTTCGGATAAAAATAAAGATTTGCCGCAGGCAACCATAAACGAAGTATTGGAAAGATTTCACATAAACCCCGAAAGAAAAATTATCACTCAAATTTCAAGGTTCGACAGGCTGAAAGACCCCCTGGGAGTAATAGACGTTTACAGGTTAGTTAAAAAATACGTCGATTGCCAACTCGTCCTTGCGGGTGGGGCGGCGGCAGACGACCCGGAAGGAACGGAAGTCTATAATGAAGTGTTAGAGAAGGCGGACGGCGATAAAGATATATTCATTTTAAATCTGCCGCCCGTCAGCAATATCGTAATAAACGCGCTGCAGAGGGCTTCTTCTGTAATATTGCAAAAATCCATAAAAGAAGGTTTCGGCCTTACGGTCTCCGAAGGCCTGTGGAAGTTTAAACCCGTGATAGCGTCGGCAGTAGGGGGGATACCGCTTCAAATTACGCATAAATATTCGGGACTTTTATCGAGAACTGTCGAAGGGACAGCTTTATATGCAAAGCAGGTTCTTCAAAACCCGGAATATGCCAAACAGCTTGGAGAAAATGGACATAACCATGTAAAGCATAATTTTTTGATTACCCGCCATTTAAGAGATTATATTTTGCTGTTTTTAAAAACCGGATTTTGGCAAGATACCGTATATTTATAGTTTTTTGGCGATAATTAACGATTGTATAAAATTAGCGAAACGGTTACAATATTACAGCAATGGAAAAAAAAGGAATAAAGCCGCAAAATCCGGTTAAACCAGAAACCTCAAGCATTGCCGCTGCCACAACCGCACTTTTAAGCATGTCGCATTTTTTCTGCCACGTCGCGATATTAACCTATCCGGCTATTTTACTCCTTATAAAAAACAAATTTCATGCGAATTATGAAACTTTAGGTATTTTGGCGGGGATATACCTTTTTCTGTTCGGGGCAGGTTCCTTGCCGGTAGGGTTTATCGCAGATAAAGTAAACAAGAAGAAGATACTAAGGATTTATTTAGCCGGCATGTCTTTATTTTCTTTTACCGCATATTTTTCGGGAAATTTTTACTTGTTTGCGGCTTCTATCGTTTTAATGGGCTTTATCGGCAGTATTTACCATCCCGTCGGCTTAAGCATGATGTCGTTTACCGGAACTAATAAACTTAGGGCTTTTGCAATACACGGAATTGCCGGGACGCTTGGAGTTGCTGTTAGCGCTGCGTTTGCCGGAATTTTAGGCTTTTTTTTCGGCTATAATTTTCCTTATTTGGTTCTCGGAATCGTTTTTTTAGTTCTTTTCGTTCTTTCTTATATTTTAAAAATAGGCGGGGAGCCTGCAAAAAGTTATTTAGAATCGGAACAGAAAAAAAGTAAAGAGACAGGAAACGGCGGAGTAGGAAAAGGCGCGTCCCCGCAATTTTATTTTAAAGGTTTTTTGAACGATTTTTTCCATTTAAATTTAGTAATTATTTTTATCGTCGAATTTTTAAACGGATTTGTTTTCCAGGGCGTTTTTTCTTTCTTGCCCGCATACGCTGGTTTAGAACTTAAAAATTTTTTATTTTTTCACGACCAGGCGGCTGCCGCAGGAGGTTTTTTTGTAACCGCCGCCCTAATAATAGGAGTAATATTCCAGTATAACAGCACCAGAGTTACCCAACATTATAAACCGCATCGCGCTTTTTCCGTTTTAGTGCTTATAAGCGGGGTTTTTCTTTTGATTTCTGGCTTAACGCATAATTTTATCTTATTGTTGTCGATTCTTGCATTTTCGGCGTTTAATTTTTCGATAAATCCTATTTCCAATCTCATGATAAGCAAGAACGCGCATCAAAAATACAGGGCTACCGCATACGGCATTTTTTTCTTTGCCGGCTTCGGGGTCGGTTCGGTTGCAGCTCCTATAGGCGGAATAATTGCCCAGACGCTTGCGCTTCATTGGATATTTGTGATGTTTGGGGTAGCGCTTCTAATTTCATTTTTTATATCGCTTGCCATAAAAAACGGTAAATACGATTAAAATACATTAATACAGTAAAAGTTTAAAAAATTAAAATATCGCAAAACTATTTTTTAAAAAGCCCGCTATAAATTACCGGGGCAAGCCATAAAGACATAAAGACCGATACCAATAAACCGCCCATTACCGCAACCGACAGGGGCTTCAAGAGGTCAGTTCCTCTTCCTATGCCGATAGCAAGCGGCAGAAATCCGAAAGTATCCGCAAGCATAGTCATGAGTATGGGGCGCAGGCGTTCCCTTGCGGCAAGGAATACCAAAGACGGTCGCGGAGACGCTCCGGCGGCGTGGCCGCTTATTTGCCTCGACCTTGCGAAAATAAGAATTGAGTTATTCGTAGAAATTGCGAAAACTAAAAGAATTCCTAAGAAAGCCGTGCTGTCGAGCTCTATTCCGGCTATTAAAAGAGCGGCTAAAGCGCCCGCTCCAGAAAGGGCGATAGCCGTCATAGAAGCTAAGGCGGCACGCTGGCTTGCAAACTGAAAACCGAAAAAAACCAATATGAGAAGAAGTGCTAATATAAGCATTGCCGCCATTCCGTTAAAACTCTTAACCTGCGTTCGGTAATACCCGCCGATAGAAGCGGTAACATTTGGCGGCAAATGCACAGAACTTATTACGCTGCGGGCTTCGGCGGCTCCTGTTGAAAGTCCTTCTCCTTTTTTGGGCTGTAAAAATATATAGGCATACGGGGCTAAATTCTGATGGGTTATAAACGGAACGGATTTTTTGATTTTTAAACGGGAAATATAATTTAATCTTGTATAGGTTCCGTTTTTAAGGGTAAACGGCCAATTTTTTAAATCGGCAAGGGATAATTCGTTTTTATGTTCGATATAGACTCGTATGGGCAAAACCTGTTCTCCGCTTAACAATAGTCCTGCATTCTGCCCCCATAGCAGCCTTTTGACTTTATTTGCGGTGGAAGCCGGGGGTATTCCGTAAGAAGCGGCATAGTCGGAAGGGGTAAGGGTAATTTCTGGTCCAGCCGAAGGAGATTTAAAATTAACGTATTGAAAATAGCCTGTTTTTTGTAATTTATCCGCTAAATTTTTACCGTATTTTCGCAAGGTTGCGGAACTTTTGCCGAAAAGCATTACTTCTAACGGGGCATGAGAGCCGGATAAAAAACCGAGGCGGTTTACCATAATCTGCTGCATATTAAGACCTATCAGATTAGGCGCGGCGTCGTGAAATTTTTTGTAAAGCAGCCTCATTATTTTTCCGGTAGTCTCTTTGCGGTTTCTTTTTAAAATTACCGTTAAATCGCCTTTATTCGGAGTAGAATAAGGCTGGTCTAAACTTCTGCCTACGACAAGGGAAACTTTTTTTACGTTCGGATTTTTTCCGGCGATGCGCATAAGGTACTTTCCGGTTCTTTCCGTTCCGGCTACGCTCGTTCCAACCGGGGTTCTAAACGGAACGACGAAAATACCCTCGTCCCATTTAGGCAAAAAAGCGGTTCTCATATAAAATAACGAAATTATAACCGTAGCCGTCAAAACTAAAATTACCGGCAACGCAAGCCACGGCGAGCGCATCCCTTTAATAAGGATGTGCCCGTAAATTTTTCTAAGCCTGTTTTTTTTATATTTGTTTTTGTGCATATTTTTTATTTTTGCAAGCATAATCGTAAGTAAAGGCGTAAGGGTAAGCGCGACTGCCTGCGACGTTATAAGGGCTATGACTATCGAAAGCGCCATTTGCTTAAAAAGAAGGCCGAGCGTTCCGCCGATAAAGATAAGAGGTATAAAAACTATAGAGGACGTAACCGTAGCCGCCGTCATAAGAGGGAGTATTTTTCCGATTCTTTTCATTGCCGATTCTACGCCGGCCCCTTTGCCATAAGGCTCTCCCTTCATCTTATGAAACCCTCTTTCGACTATGACTATGGCATGGTCTATCATGGCTCCCACCGCGGCGGTAAGTCCGCCTAGCGTCATAATATTAAGGCCGTAACCAAGCAGATTAAGTATAATCAACGTTAAAGATACCGAAACGGGTATAACCGCAAGCGATATAATACTTGCGTCTATACGTCTTAAAAAAAGAAAAACTACGGACAAGGCTATTAATCCGCCGAGAATAAGGGCAATCCAAACGTCTTTAAGGTTAGAGTGGATAATTCTGCTCGTGTCGTAAACGGAAACTATTTTCATGCCTGCCGGCAAACGGCTGTTTAAATATTTAATCCTGCGGCTGATATTCCCTGCGACTTTAACCGTATTTATATTTAAATCGGGCATAATATCGATAAGAATAGAATGGCGGTAGCCGTTTACCGCGGCTTCCCGAATTAAGGGAGGGGAGCCGATGCTAACTTTTCCTATGTCCTTTAACGGTATAAGAGCGCGTTTTCCAATAGGAAGCATAATATTAGACAATGCGCTTATATTTATGGGGCGCGGCGTCGCGGCAACTACGAACTGCTTGTGATATATATCCATAACTCCGGAAAAAAATGGACCCTGATAAGACTTAAGTATTCGGACGATTTTTTCGGGAGTAATCCTATATTGGGCAAGACGAAGCGGATTTAGTTTTACTTTGACTTGCGGCCAGCCTCTTCCGGTTCCTTCGATCTGATAGATGCCTTTGACAGAAAGTAGGGCCGGCCTGATTTTATAAGCAAAAACCGGCATCATGGCCGAACTGTTATACCCTGCCAAATTTGAAACCAAAGCATATTCGGCAAATGGATATACATTGGGGGACATCAGCCTTACCTTTATTTTGCTGCCGTGAGGCAGAGGCACTTGGTTTAAACGCGACTGAAGCATTAAATACGCGACGTGCGGCTTTATGTCAGGTTGAAAATATACCGTTATTTTGGATATTCCGTTGCCGGTTTGAGAACGGACGAGACGAACTCCAGGCTCGCCGGAGGCGGCCGCCTCGAGAGGCTTGGTTACCTGAACCAGCATAAATTTTACGGGGAGCCTGCCGCTGTGGACCAAAACGGAAACTCTCGGAAAATTGACGTCCGGAAATATGCTTTCCGGCATTTTGCCCGCATAAAACCAGCCGACCGCGATAATCATTAAAAATAAAAGAATTATCGAAAATTTATTTTTTAAAAGAAAGTTAAGATATTTTTTCAACGGCTTATCTCCTGCGGCGTTACCGGAATACCAGGAATTATGCGGGTAACTGGATAAACTATTACGGGCTCGCCGGCTCCAATATCGCCTTTGACGTATGCAATTCCATTTTTTTGACCCGTTACTTCGACTTTTACGGCTTGAGCTTTGCCGCGTATAGCGGCAAATACGAATGTTTTGCCGCGCAGCATTATTATCGCCTTTTCAGGCAAAGAAAAGACGGCGGTTTTTAATTCCGTAAAGCTTATATTAACCCATTCACCGGGCAATAAGAGGGATTTTTCTGGCAGGTTTATATATACAGGAACAAGGCCGTTATGAGCGGCGTTGCCGGCTATCGAAATTATCCTGCCCCGTTCCTTAATTTTTCCTTTTTTTATAACGGCAGGCATGTCAGTATAAAGGCCGAAACGCTGGGACGTGGTAACGTAGGTCTTTATCCATGGAGCACCTTTGCCGTTTAAGACGGCGACCGCGCTTCCAGTCGTTACAATTGCGCCGTTTGCCGTAAGGTAATGCACGGTCCCTTCGAAATGCGAAATTAAAACCCCTTCCCTTTCTACCGATTCCAAAGCATGAAGCTCCGAAAGCGCGTTTGCAAGAGATAACCTTGCGCGTTCGACGTCCTTTTGTGCGGCAACCCCATAACTAAATAAAAGTTTTTCCCTTTTATACTTTGTTTTGGCATATTTTACGGAAGCGCCGGCAAAAATAATTTTTGCGTATAATCCGGGGTTTACTATTCTTGCTATAACGGCTCCGGCGGGTGCAGGTCCAGGGTGAGGAAAGGACTCGATAATCCTTCCGGTGAAAGGGGCAAAGATAATCAGCCTTCCGTTGCTTCGAACCGTTCCGATAGAATTTATATGCTTTGCGGCGGCAGTTTTTTTAACGAATGCGATTTTTACGGATACGGCGGCAGGAGAGGCAGAAGCGGAAGCCGTAGAATATATAAAATTTAATATTAAATTTAATATTAAAATTAAAACCGTAAATAAAATTAAGGCAGTTTTTTTTAATTTTTTCATAATTTTTGTTCTCCGGAAGGAATCATGCCCGTATCGATATTAAGTTGAGCGATATTAAGATAATAATCGTTTATAGCTTTTGCAAATTCTATGCGCGATTTAATAAAATTATCTTGAGATTCCTGCAGTTCTAAAGCGTTAAAGGCGCCGGCAAGGTATCCTTCTTCAGTCATTTCAAACGCCTCCTTAGATTTTTTTACCAAAATTTTTATCCATAGTATTCTTTTTTTTGAAGCTTTTGCTATGCCGTAATCCCTTATAAGCCTTTTTTCGACGGATAATCTAACGACGGATTCTTCGGACTTTAGAGCCATGAGGCGTTCATTTGCCGCGCCGATATGGTAGCCGCGAAGCCCGAAATTAAAAATAGGAACATTAATAGCCACAAAAAATTGCCATCCGATATTTGGGGCGTCGAAGGAATTTATCGTATCTTCCCCGTATGCGGCGCCTCCGTAAATACTTGGAAGCCTTGAGGCTTTATTGAAGGAGACGGAAGCGCTCGCCGAGTCAATTTCCGCTCTTGCAATTTTAATCAAGGGCTGTTTTTTAAAAGCAATAGAAATAAGCTTGTTTAAAGAGGGAAGCTTATATATGGATTTAGCGTGGTATTGCGGTAAAACAAGGGAAATCCTAACATGCTTGAGTGCGGTACGTGCGGTACCATAGAAGAATATATCGGTTAAAAAAATTTGTTTAAGGGATTTTATTTCTGATTTTAAAACTTCCATATCCGTTTCGAATTTTGCGGCTACAAGTTCGGTCTGAACGACGTCGAAACGGGAAAGACCGCCGGATTTATATTCTATTTTTACGGCGGATAAAATTTTTTGGACGCTGTTCAACGCTTTTTGTTTTATTTCCATCTCGTTTTTCAGCAGAGCTAATCCGTAAAACTCTTGCGTTATCATGGCGGATGTAAAGAGGCGGGCTAATTTAAGCCTGTATTTTGCAATTTTAACATTGCTTGCGGCAAGAGAAATTGAGGCATATTTCTTCGGATTAAACAAAGGAACGGTTAAATTTACGAGTCCTATTAATTCCCTTATTCCGTTGGCGGAAGCGAATGCCGGATAGCCGTTTTTCGTTCCCGTCCAAATTCCTTCTCCAGTCACTCCTATTTCAGGAAGGATGCCGGCATAAGCCGCCTTTTTAACGTCCATTTTTTCTTTTATTATATGTTTTGCTTGTATGATATTTCCCTGATTGGATAAAGCCTTTTTAATCGCATACGCCAGAGATATTTTAATTTTTTCGGATGCGCTGGCATTAGCGCAAAATACCGCATTTGTAAAAAATAGAGCCGTTATAAACAAAATAGGCACGATTAAGGCGCTTATACATTTTTTAAAGTTTTTTACAGGAGATTTATTCATTTATTCGTTTATATTATTTATCGTCGATAATTATTATTTTATTTTTCGATTTTAAACCCGATTTTATCTTGATTTTATTCTTTGGTTCGTCAAAAATCTCTGCTATTTTTCTTATAACGGCTTCGTTTGCCTTGTTTTCGACAGGGCGCTCTTTTATTGCGATTTTTATTGTTCCGTCTCCCGATATTTCGTAGTTTTCATTTTTCGAACCGGTCTTTACGGCGACCGAAATTATTTTTTGCATAAAAGTTTAATGAAAGATATAATGAAAGCAATAGTAATTAAAAAAATAATTAAAATTAAATGTAAATATATAATACTATAATGCCGCCTGATTATGCAATTATTATGCGATGCGTTAATGCAACGGGGAGGGTCTAAAAATGTTCGTAAAATCGTTTGGAGCAGCGAAAAACGTTACCGGAAGCTGTCATTTATTAACGGACGAAAAAGACGGTTCGACCGTAATGGTGGATTTCGGATTGTTTCAGGAAAGAGAATTCGAAAAGAAGAACTATACGCTTGATTTCGACCCTAAAAACATAAATTATATCGTTCTTACCCATGCCCACATAGACCATTGCGGCAGAATACCGTTCCTGATTAAAAATGGTTTTAAAGGCAGAATTATCTGTACAAAACCTACTTATCAGCTTTCCAAGGTTTTGCTTTTGGATACCGGAAAAATAATGTCCGAAAATTATAAATACGAATTAAAAAAGTATTTAAGAAGAAACGAAGAAAAACCGCGCCTGCTATACGATGAATCCGACGTTTTAGATTCTTTCGATTATTTCGACCCTGTTTTAGAATACGGCAAGCCTTACGAATTAAAAAACGGCTTTACGGTTAAAGCCGGCAATGCCGGACATATTTTGGGTTCTTCTTTCGTAAAGATAAGTAAAAACGGAAAATCGGCGATATTCTCCGGAGACCTTGGAAACAAGGAAAAACCTATAGTAAAAAATTTCGATTATCCAGAGGAGTCGGATATTATTTATACCGAAACGACATACGGCGACAGGAACCACAAGAGCTTCAAGGAATCGAAAGATGAATTTTTGACGGCTATAACGGAAACGTTAAAAAATAACGGGAACGTTTTGATTCCAAGCTATGCCACCGAAAGGGCGCAGGATATATTGTATATCCTGAGGGAATTTTACGAGCAGGGGCTTCTTCCGCAGTGCAAGGTTTTTTTGGATTCGCCTTTAGCATTAAACGTAACAAATATATTCGTGCAAAACTTTTCTTATTTTAAAGACGACGAAATTCCGCTTTTTAAAAAAGGGGACCCTTTCGATTTTCCCTATTTAAATATCGTAAAAGACATGGAAGAATCTAAAAATATAAATAAAATAAACGAAAGGGCAGTAATAATCGCAGGCAGCGGAATGCTTCACGGCGGCAGGATTCTGCATCATCTTAAACATAATATTTGGAAGACGGAAAACGCCTTAATATTCGTAGGCTATCAGGCCAAGGGAACTCTTGGAAGAAAAATCGTCGAAGGGGAAGAAAAAGTTAATATTCTCGGCGAACATTATAAAGTTAACGCTAAAATTTATACGATAAACGGCTTTTCGTCCCATGCCGACCAAAACGAGCTTATCGAGTGGATAAACGCCGGCAGCGGGGTCAATAAGGGAGCTAGTAAAGCTAATAACGACGTTGGTCATGCTAATCCTAAATACGGCAAAACGTGTCTTGTTCACGGGGACGAAGACGTTATGAACGTTTATAAGGGGATTTTAGAGAAAAAAGGATTTAACGTCTATATTCCAAGTTACGGAGAGGAAGTAGGTTTTTGAAAAATCTAAATTATCCGCTTAATAAAATAATACGGCATCTATAGATTGTTTGTTATTTTTTTTATCTACTTCAAACTCGCACCGGTAAGTCTGACC
>DAHVNW010000039.1 GCA_027319095.1 bacterium
ATCGAGTATATTGAATTCCAATTTTCCGTATATGTCGTTTAAGTCCTCGATGTTGTCGGAATGGCTCAAATCCGTCCATGCCGTTCTCGGCCCTATCTCCCATCCGTTGATTCCTTCCATGCAGGCTTCGAGCCACCAGCCGTCTAAAACGCTGAAATTAGGAACTCCGTTAAGCGAGGCTTTCATGCCGCTGGTTCCGGAAGCCTCGAGCGGCCTGACCGGATTGTTGAGCCATAAATCAACCCCGGAAAGTATTATGTTAGCCTTATGAATATTATAGTTTTCCAGGAATGCAATTTTAACTTTTTTAGTTTTGGAAGAAATATAGTTAGACGCGTTATAAATCGATTTAACTATCGCCAGCCCGTCGGTGTCTGCCGGATGAGCTTTCCCGGCGAAAATAATTTGAATTGCGCCTTTTTTTTCGGCTATTTCGATTAATTTATCGGGATTCGAGAGAATAAGGTTATTTCTTTTATAGTTGGTTATCCGCTTAGCCATGGCGATAGTAAAATCGGCAGGCAAAAATGAAGCGTCGGTTTCGGAGTTAATCAACTCGACAAGAGTTTCTTTGCATAAAATATGCGCTTGCGCAAAGTCGCTGTCCGGTATGCACGATGCCCCCCTGAGAAGGTCGGGGTCTTCTTCCCATCCCTGAATATATTTGCCGTATAACATTTTATAGTGGGGCGACGCCCATTTCACGTGGTGTATTCCGTTCGTTACGTACTTAAGTTTGTATCCTTCGAATATATGCTCCGAAACGAACTTGTGCTTTCTGGAAACGGCTACCACGTTTTTTGCATTTTTTATCGCAAGCCACGAAAGGTTTAATTCGTCTTTTTCTTCGAGTCTTTCCCGGTAAATATCGTTGAAGACTTTTTCGCCGCAATATCCGGAAAGCATTTCTTTCACGTCTTTCATTTCGAATTTGTCGAATGCCGCCGTAACGGGCGTATGGGTCGTAAAAACGACCCTCGATTTCACCCTGTTTAAATCGTCCATGTCTTTCATAAGGCTTGAAATTAAAAAAGCCGAATGGCTTTCGTTTATATGGTACAAAAAAGGCTCATAGTTAAGGGCTTTTAGCATTTCGTATCCGCCGACGCCGAGTATTATCTCTTGTTTAAGCCGCGTCAGGCCTCCTTCGATATAAAGCCTGTCGCAGATTTTCCTTGTTTCCGCGTCGTTTTCGCCGGCGTCGGGAGTTAAAAAATATACGTCTATTTCGTTGTCGCCTTTTATGGATTCGACGACGTATTTAAAAGCAGTAATCGTAACGTCTTTGCCGCCGATAGGGATTTTAATTTTAACATTAGTGGGCTGCATATATTTTTCGACGTCCCATTCCTGAGGCAAATCGAGCTGGGAGCCGTCGTTAGAGAGTTTTTGATCGGTAAACCCATTTTTCCATAATAAAGTTATGCCTACCGCCGGAACTTCGAGGTCGGCAAAACTTTGGAGAGTATCTCCGGCAAGTATTCCCAAGCCCCCGCTGTAAGTCGGAATTCTGCTGTCCACCGCACATTCCATAACAAAATAGGCTATCATAAGAGGTTTTCTCCGTATTGTTTTTGTTTATCGTAGGTTATGATGTTAATATAATTTAATCGGTAAATCAACTATTTTTTAATTTTTTTCATATTTTTTACCGCAAGGGCCGCTATGCCTCCGGCAATACAAAGATAGCCCAGGGCGGCAAAAACGTCGCCGTAAGCTCCTATCAAAGAAAATTCGTTTATTATATAATCAAAAATTTTAGAGGAATTTGACGGATAAAGTACGGCCCTGACGAAAGAACCGCCGTTTTTAATCACATCGGAGTTTAAAAAATTGATAACATGGCGGAAGTTATAATAATTATAGTTTATATCCCTCGAATATTGATTAAGGTGATAAGCCTGCCTGACCGCCAATTCTTCCCCCGACCACGCTATGCCGAACGACGCCCCTATCTGGAACAGAACGTTATATAAAGCCGATGCGTCCGGTATCTGTTCGAATTTTGCCGAATTTATAACGGTCATCATGACCGGCGCGTTAATCAGTCCTACCCCTATTCCCCTTAAAACCTGATTATATATTAAAAACGGAATAGATGTCTGCAAAGAAATGCTTCCGAGAGAAAAGTTCGATAGCGCGAACATAATCATTCCGGCAAACATCAGATATTTCGGCCCGTATTTGTCCGATATTTTTCCGGCTACAGGAGAAGCCAAAGCGACGGCGACGGCGAACGGCGCCATTAAAAATCCGGCGTGCATAGCGTTGTAGTTAAGCGTGCTTTCAATGAATATGGGGAGCAGAAACAGCGTGCTGAATATTGCCCCCGCCCTTATCATATTTACGATGTTTCCGGTTAAAAAATTTCTTGTTTTAAAAAGCGAATAATCCATCAAGTGCTTTTTAGAAAAAATTTCCACTACGACGAAAGCCAAAAAAGAAGCTCCGCTTATAAGTTCGTTAAGCCTTATTATTCCGGAATCCCATTCGAGCGTCTGTCCTTCGTTAAGGACGTATAAAAGGGTTCCAAGGCATACGGCTATGAGAATAAAGCCGGCAAAGTCGAATTTTTTGGCGAAAGGCTTCGAGGGAATATCCCTTTCGAGTAAAATTAAGGAGCTCAAAAAAAGAACTATGCCTATAGGAACGTTAAAATAAAATATCATTCTCCAATCCACGTAATCGACGAAATATCCGCCGATTATAGGGCCTAATGCCGGAGCGACCATTATGCCGATAGTCCATACGCCCATGGCGGTGCCTCTTTCTTCGGCCTTAAAATATTTTGCGATCATGTTGACGGAAATAGGAATAAGCCCCGCTCCTCCGACAGCCTGGATTATCCTGAATATTATCATTATCCTATATGAAGGGGCAAATCCGCAGAATGCCGAACCTATCAAAAAAAATACTATCGAAGCCATAAAAGGAATTTTAAGCCCGTATTTTTTGCTTGCGAAACTTGTAAGGAGGATAATAATGGAATATGTAATGGTATATGCGATAATTATCCAGTCGATAGTTATAACGTTGACTCCGAAGTGCGACATCATTTTGGGAAGCGCTACTATGACGATATTGATATCGAGTATCGCCATGAAAGAAGCGGTAACGGCGATAGCGAGAATAAGCCATTTGTATAGCTTATGTTCGGATAACTTTTGTTTATCGGGCATCATTTCAATATTTTATAATATATATGACCGTCCGGTCAAATTCTGGATTTTGAAATTAATCGATTAATCTGATATTATATGTTTGTTAAAAATTATAAGCTAAGGAGGCCACATGATACATCTTTCTTTACTGCACGCTTTAATTCTTGCGGTTATTCAGGGGATTACCGAACTGTTCCCCGTTTCGAGCTTGGCCCACGGGGTTATTATACCCGATATTCTGGGATGGCATATCGACAGGCAGTCCGAAGGCTTCCTGCCTTTTTTGGTAGTCCTCCATCTTGGGACAGCTTTTGCCCTTCTTATATATTTTTATAAAGACTGGATTAATTTATTCAAAGGATTTTTCGCCGCTTTGAAAAGTAAAAACCTCAATATAAACGAAGATTCTAAAACATTATACCTGCTTGCCCTTGCGACTGTTCCGGCCGGACTTATCGGGCTTCTGTTCGTACACAGGCTAAAAAAGCTTTTCGGCATTACCTCTATTGCCGCCGCGTTTCTTATGGTGAACGGCGTAATATTGTATCTCGGCGAGAAAAAGAGAAGAAAGCAAGGGATAGCCAAAATTTCGGATATGACCGTTACCGCGGCTCTCATTATAGGCGTTTTTCAATCTTTTGCCTTAATTCCCGGCATATCCCGTTCCGCCATAACGATGGTTGCCGCCTTATACTTAGGTTTCAAGCACGAATATGCGGCGAGGTTTTCTTTTCTTCTCGCCACGCCTATTATTCTTGCCGCCGGACTTCTGGAAGTCCCTAAGATGATAAAGCTTCATTTATTTCATTTCGACGCGGTTTCTTTGACCAGCGGCATAGCCGCGGGCATAGCCGCATATTTGAGCGTTTACGCCCTTATGAAATATTTTAATAAATACGAAATAAACGCCCTTTATCCGTTTGCTTTCTATTGCATAGCCTTCGGCGCTTTCGTTCTTACCTACAGGTTTATTTAATTTTAATTATATTTTTTTTAGTTGTGATATAATATTTATTTTAAATTAAATTAAAATGAAATTCGATGGAAAATTTTCTTAAAGAATTTGCAGACAATATTAAATTAGAAAAGAATCAATCCATAAATACCGCCCTGGCTTACGTGTCGGACGTCAAGAGCTTTATTGCATTCCTGGAAGAAGAAACGGCCGCAAAATCCCTGTCTGACGTTACCGAGTTCGAGATAAAAGGATATTTAAGCAGAATCTACGAAAGCGTTAAGAAGGCAAGCCTTTCGAGGAAAATCGAATCGATCAGGTCCTATTTCGATTTTTTGAAGAGAAAACATATACTGAATCAAAACCCCGCTTTTTTAATAGACCTTCCCAAAGCCGAAAAAAAACTCCCATTTTTTTTAACGGCAAAAGAAGCGGATTATTTACTTAATAATTATTTGGATTTTAAATTAAAGAAAAGCAAATTAGACGAATTAAAAGGCTGCCCCGAAAATTTATACGGCTTGCGGCAGCCTTTGTCTTTAAAATATTTCGAGGCTTTAAGGAACGACCTTATTCTAGAATTTTTATACGGCAGCGGGTTAAGGGTGAGCGAATTAATCTCCGTTAAAAAAAGCGATTTAGAACTTGTGAAAGACGGCGGTTACGTCAGGATATCCGGAAAAGGGTCGAAGCAGAGGGTAGTTCCCCTGACCGCGATTACCGCACGGAAGATTAAGGCATGGTCGGGATACTTGCCTGCGGTTGGAATCATTCCAAAAGAAGGATATATCATAGTCAATAAAAAAGGGTTCCATATTACGAGGCGGACGATTCACAGGATAATAAAAGAATCCATGGCGGTAACCGGACAGTTTAAAAATATATCCCCGCACGGCTTGAGACATTCTTTTGCTACTAACCTTTTAAACAACGGAGCCGATTTAAGGTCGATTCAGGACATGCTCGGCCATTCCAATCTTGCGACGACGGAGAAATATACCCATTTGAGCATTAAAAAGCTTATAGACGTCTATAATAAATCGCATCCGCTTTCCGGGAAGTAAGCGAAAAAAAGAGCGGTCGAATTAAAATTAAATTAAAGTAAAATAAATTAAAGTAAAATAACGGAATTAATCGTTAATATTTATTAATAAAACAATAAAGCGTTTAATTTAAAAAGGAGAAAATATAAAAAATGAGCGCTGCCGAAAGAGATGGAATAAAACTTCTGGGGACGACTATAATAAGCGTCAGGCGGAAAGGGCGGGTCGTCGTAGCCGGCGACGGACAGGTTACGCTTGGGAATACCGTTATGAAACATAATGCAAGAAAAGTTCGCAGGCTTTATAACGATAAGGTTATCGCCGGATTTGCGGGAGCAACGGCGGACGCTTTTACGCTGTTCGAGAAAATGGAAGAAAAACTTTCCAAATACAACGGAAGCGTTAAAAGGGCAAGCGTGGAGCTTGCTAAAGACTGGCGTACGGATAAAATATTAAGGCGCCTGGAGGCGATGATGATAGTGGTAGATAAAAACGATTCATTCGTTTTATCAGGAGCCGGCGACGTTATAGAACCCGATGAAGACGCATTGTCCATAGGTTCGGGAGCCCCTTACGCGTTAGCATGCGCGCTGGGCTTGCTGGAAAAAACCGATTTAAACGCAAAGGAAATAGCCGAATATTCTATGAAAACCGCTGCGCGCATATGTATTTATACTAACGAAAATATAACTATCGAGGAGATACAATAATAAAAATGGCAAATAAAATTTCAAAAAATAATCCGAATAATCCGAATATAATCGATTTTCTAACCCCTAAAGAAATAATAAGCGAACTGGATAAATACGTCGTGGGGCAGGACAAGGCAAAAAAATCTGTAGCGATAGCGTTAAGGACGCGTTTTAGAAGAAACAACGTTCCGGACGATATAAGGGAAGATATAGTGCCTAAAAATATTCTGCTTATAGGCCCTACCGGCGTCGGCAAGACCGAAATTGCGAGAAGGATTGCCAGGCTTTCGGACTCTCCGTTCATTAAGGTCGAAGCGTCCAAGTTTACCGAAGTCGGCTATATGGGGCGCGACGTCGAATCTATGGTCAGGGATTTAGTCGAAACCGCTTTTATAAACGAAAAAGCAAAAGAAACGGAGCAGGTAATCGACAAAGCAAAGCAAAATGCGGAAGAACTGCTTTTAGATATACTTATTCCGCCTTCGCCGAAGGCTTCCAAAAAAAACGCCGCTGCGCCGTCGGGGGCGGAAACTGAATCAAACAGCTATTCGAATACGCGGGAAAAATTTAGAAAAATGTTTCTCGAAGGCAAATTAAACGACAGGTTTGTGGAAATAGAGGTTAAATCTTCGTCGAGGCCGCCTATTCCCGTTATAGAAATTTTTTCCCAATCGGGAATGGACGATATAGGCCAGGATTTTAAAGATATGTTTTCAAATATTTTTCCAAGACAGAAAAAATTGGAAAAAGTAAGAGTTTCGGAAGCATACGACATACTGGTCCGCGAAGAAAGCGAAAGGCTCATAGATAACGATAAAGTTATTCAAAGCGCCATTCAAAAAGTAGAAAATTCAGGATTAATATTTATCGACGAGATAGATAAAATAGCGTCCCGGGAAAAATCATACGGTCCTGACGTTTCGAGAGAAGGCGTCCAGAGGGATTTGCTTCCTATAATAGAAGGTTCCAACGTTATGACGAAGTACGGAATCGCAAAAACCGACCATATATTATTCATTGCCGCCGGAGCGTTTCACGTTTCCAAGCCGTCGGATTTGATTCCGGAACTTCAAGGCAGGTTTCCCATAAGGGTCGAAATGGATTCCTTATCCAAAAAAGAATTCGTAAAAATATTGACCGAACCTAAAGGCGCGCTAATAAAACAATATACCGAACTTCTTAAAACGGAAAACGTCGCTCTATGCTTTACGAAAGACGGCATAGAAAGAATTGCCGAAATTGCCGAAGAAGTAAATTTAAAAACGGAAAATATCGGAGCCAGAAGGCTGCATACCATATTGGAAAAAGTAATGGAGGACGTTTCTTTCGAAGCGCCGTATAAAGTCTCAAAGAAAATTAACGTCAACAGGGATTATATAGACGAAAGGCTTAAGGACATAATTAAAGACGAAGACCTTTCAAGATATATACTGTAAATGCCGCAGGCCAAACTATGGAAGAATACATAAAAAAGGCAAAGGTCCTTATAGAGGCGCTGCCTTATATTCAAAAATTTGCTTCAAAAACGTTCGTTATAAAATTCGGCGGTTCCATAGCATCAGATAACGGATTAAAAGAAAGCTTCATTAAAGACGTAATTCTTTTAAAGCTGATAGGAATAAATATAATAATAGTTCACGGCGGGGGAAAGGAGATAGACGGTTTATTAAAAAGGCTGAATATCGGCATAAATTTCCACGAAGGTTACCGCTTAACGGATGAGCATACCATGGAAGTAGTCGAAATGGTTTTATCCGGTAAAATAAATAAGGATTTAGTCGCCCTGATAAATAAATTCGGCGGACGGGCTTGCGGTTTGTCCGGCAAAGACGGCAATCTTATTACCGCAAGAAAAATAAAAACGGAAAAAATCGAACTTGGCTTCGTCGGCGAAGTTAAGCGCGTCGATAAAAAAATTTTATTGGCGTTAGACCCTTCTTTTATTCCGGTAATCGCTCCGGTAAGCATGGATGAAGAAGGAAATACGCTTAATATTAACGCCGACCTTGTCGCCTCTGCCGTAGCGTCCGAACTCGAAGCCGAAAAACTTATCATATTATCCGACCAGGACGGCCTTCTGGACTCGGGCGGCAAGCTGATTTCTTCCGTTAAAACTGCGGATATTAAAGATTTGATAGGCAAAGGGGTCATTTACGGCGGAATGATCCCTAAAGCAAATTCATGTGCGGACGCCGTTAAAAGCGGGGTAAAGAAAGTCCACATAATAAACGGTTCCGTCCTCCATGCTATTTTATTGGAAATTTTTACTAAAAAGGGAATAGGGACGCAAATTTCAAATTAGACGATTTATAAAAAAGGCAAGAAAATAAATATAAATATGAATATAAAAGAGACTACCCGTAAATACGTCATGGATACCTACGGCAGGTTCGACTTGGTCCTGGCAAGAGGAAGCGGCTGTATTTTATACGACGATGCGGGGAAAGGCTATATCGATTTTGCTTCGGGGATTGCCGTAAACGATTTGGGATACAACAACGGTTTAATAAACGAGGCGATTATAAGCCAGGCGAAAAAACTGATACACGTATCCAACTATTTTTATACCGAACCGCAGGCGCTGCTTGCCGAAAAACTTTGTAAAAGTTCTTTTGCCGATAAAGTTTTTTTCTGCAATAGCGGCGCCGAAAGCATAGAAGGGGCGATTAAACTTGCAAGAATATATTCGCAGAAAATCTCTAAGAGGGGCCATAAGATAATCGCAATGCAAAACTCTTTTCACGGCAGGACTTTCGGAGCGCTTTCGGCGACGGGGCAGAGCAAGTATCATAAGGGATTCGAACCTCTTTTAGACGGTTTCGCGCATGTAAAGTTTAACGATTTCGAAGCTGTTAATGAGGCTATAGAAGGAGCGGAAGGCAAAGATTATTGCGCCGTGATAGTCGAGCCGGTTCAGGGGGAAGGCGGCGTGAATTTAGCCGATAAAAATTATTTAAAACGTCTCAGGGAATTGACCGCTAAAAACGATGTTCTTTTAATATTCGACGAGGTCCAGGCCGGGCTCGGCAGGACAGGAAAACTTTTTGCGTATATGAATTTTGACGTCGAGCCGGATATAATGACCCTTGCAAAACCTTTGGCGGGAGGGCTTCCGATGGGCGCCGTTCTTGCAAAAGACGGCGTCGCTAAAGCTTTCGAACCCGGCAGCCATGCATCGACTTTCGGCGGAGGGCCTTTGGTCGCCGCCGCCGCAAACGCCTTTTTCGACGAAATATCCAAAGAAGGGTTTTTGGAGGAAGTTTGTAAAACCGGCGAATATATGAAATCGAAATTAGACGGATTAAAGGCAGGTTTTGCCGGGCTTATAAAGGATGTCCGTTCGATAGGGCTTATAAGCGCTATCGAATTTTACTCGATTAAGGCAAAAGACGCCGCAGTCGAATTAATCGGGGAAGGTTTTTTAACTACGGCGGTTCAAGAGAATATATTAAGATTTACGCCGCCGTTAATCATCAAAAAAAACGACATAGACTTGTTTGCGGAAGCCGTCGCTAAGGTTCTTGCAAAAAAGGAAAAAAATGAGCCGCGTTAAAAACTTTTTGTCCATTTACGATTTTAGCAGAAATGAAATTTGCGATATTCTTTTGAGGTCTGCCGCTTTAAAAACGGAAAGGGGGAAGGAAAATTTTTGTCTTAAGGGTAAAAAAATAGGGTTGATATTCGAAAAGTCTTCCACGAGAACCAGGGTATCTTTCGAAGTCGGAATAGTAGAACTCGGCGGACACCCTATTTTTATGTCTTCGAGGGACCTTCAGCTCGGGCGGGGAGAGCCTGTAAAGGATACCGCAAGAGTTTTGAACAGATATTTAGACGGCGTTGTAATAAGGACGTTCGAGCAGGAAAGAATCGAGACTTTTGCACGGTATTTCGAAAAACCGGTAATTAACGGC
The DNA here is from genome assembly GCA_027319095.1 of bacterium. Lineage (GTDB taxonomy): Bacteria > SZUA-79 > SZUA-79 > Acidulodesulfobacterales > Acidulodesulfobacteraceae > Acidulodesulfobacterium_A. The sequence continues at coordinate 9,763 of DAHVNW010000039.1, forward strand.
CTTACCGATTTATACCATCCCGCCCAGATATTAGCCGATATATTTACCGTTTACGAAATTAAAAATAAAGGGAAAGGCGCAGATATGCCGGATAATTCCGTTATCGAGACTATTAACGGCTTAAAGGTCGTTTATTTCGGGGACGCAAATAATATGGCAAATTCCTGGGTCAGCCTTCAGGCCGTTTTAGGGTTCGAACTCGTGCTTGCAATGCCGGAAGGATTTAATATAAACGCGGCGGTAAGGGAAGAGTCCGAAAAGAACGGAGGAAAGTTTTTTATTTCCAACGATAAGATTGCTGCGGCAAAAAATGCGGACGTTATTACGACCGACGTTTTTATCAGCATGGGGCAGGACGAAGAAAAAGAAAAAATAAATAAATTAAAGCCCTTCATAATAGACGATAATACCGTAAAAAGCGCTAAAGAAGACGTCTTATTCTTACACTGCCTTCCGGTTCACAGGAACGAAGAAGTTACGGACGGCGTTTTCGAGAGATTTTCGCAAGTGGTATTCGAGGAAGCCGGAAACAGGCTGCATGTCCAGAAAGCCATTATGGAAAAGGTTTTTAAATGATTTCAACTAATCTGCAATTTGAAAGGAGAGGCGGAGGAAAAATTATTTATGGCGGCGAAGAAAGACAAAAATAAAATCGTTCTTGCTTACTCGGGGGGACTCGATACTTCGGTAATATTAAAATGGCTCATAAATACGTATAAAGCGGACGTTATAGCATATTGCTGCGACGTGGGGCAGAAAGAAGACCTTGCCGCAGTTAAGGAAAAGGCCTTAAAAACAGGCGCGTCGGAAGCTATAGTAGAAGATATGAGAAGCGAGTTTGCGAAGGATTATATTTTTCCCATGCTCAGGGGCAACGCGCTTTATGAAGGAGCGTATCTTCTTGGAACTTCCATCGCAAGGCCCTTAATAGCAAAACGGCAGATAGAAATAGCCGCAGAAAAAGGGGCGGAATGCGTCGCCCACGGCGCTACGGGCAAAGGGAACGACCAGGTAAGGTTCGAACTTGCATATGCCGCCGTAAATCCCGGTATAAAGGTCATAGCCCCATGGAGGGAGTGGAATATAGCTTCGAGGAACGAACTTGTTAAATATGCCGAAGATAACGGAATTACCGTTCCGGTTACTCCAAAAAAACCTTATTCCAGCGATAGAAATTTGTTCCATATAAGCTACGAAGGGGGAATACTCGAAGATTTGGAAAATGCTCCGGACGAATCCATGTTCGAAATTACGGCGTCTCCGGAAAAAGCGCCCGATAAGCCCGAAAAGGTCGAAATAGGTTACGGAAACGGAAATCCGGTATCGTTGAACGGCAAAAAAATGACGCCTTTGAAGATAATGGAGAACGTCAATTCTATTGCCGGCAAACACGGGATAGGAAGGGCGGATATAGTAGAAACGAGAATTACCGGTATGAAATCGAGAGGCGTTTACGAAACACCGGGAGGCGCCGTTTTAAATTTTGCCCACAAGCTCATGGAATCTATTACGCTTACCGGAGAGGAGATAGAGCTTAAAAACAGTCTTGTGCCGCAGTATTCAAAACTGATTTACGAAGGCGGCTGGTTCAGTCCGGAGTTAAAAGCTATTCAAGCGCTTATAGACTCTACTCAGGCCGGGGTCAACGGCAAAGTCGGACTGGAGTTCTATAAAGGCAACATGAAAGTTTTATACAGGCGGTCCAAAGGCAGTCTTTATTCGCAAAATATAGTTACGTTCGAAAACGACAAGGGGTCGTATTCCCAAAACGACGCGACAGGCTTTATTCATTTAAAATCTTTGCGTTATAAATTAAGGAAAGAATATGAAGCGCAATAATCCGGGCAATCCCGGCAGCCACGACAATTTCGTAAGGGGGCGCTTCAAGGAAGACATATCCGATATTGCCGCCGATTTTACGGCTTCTTTGGATATAGACAAAAAACTTGCGGATTTCGATATAAACGGAAGCATAGCCCATCTTTATGCCCTTGAAAAAGCCGGTATCGTAAGCAAAAAAGAAAAAAACGACATAGAAAAAGCCCTTATAAAAATCAAATCCGATATAAAGAACGAAAAAATGAAGCTCGATAAAAAATATGAAGATATTCATATGAATATAGAGAAAAGGCTTATAGAGCTCGTTCCGGAATCCGGCGCAAAGCTGCATACCGGCAGGTCGAGAAACGACCAGGTTTCGGTAGATTTCAGGCTCTACGTTAAAAGCCGCATCAGGGATACGGCGTCCGAAATAATAAACCTTGAAACGGTACTGGTAAAAATGGCAAAATCGAATATAGGAACGGTTATGCCTGGATATACCCACTTGCAGCATGCCCAGCCGGTATCGCTTGCCCATCATATTTTAGCTTATTACGAGATGTTCCTGCGGGATTTTAAAAGGCTTCTAAACGCGTACGAAACTGCAGACGTCTTGACATTAGGCAGCGGCGCCCTTGCAGGCGTGGATTTCGATATAGACAGAAATTTCGAGGCAAAGGTTTTAGGGTTCGGGAATGTTTCCAGAAACAGCATGGATGCCGTTTCCGACAGGGATTTCGCGCTTGAATTTAATTTTGCCCTGTCTATGATTGCCCTGCATCTGTCGCGGTTTTGCGAAGAGCTTATAATTTGGAACAGTTCTGAATTCGGGTTCGTAAAGCTAAAAGACGAATTTACCACCGGGTCCAGCATTATGCCCCAAAAAAAGAACCCGGACGTCCTCGAACTGATAAGGGGCAAGACCGGCGGAGTCGTTTCAAGCCTTTTATCTCTTTTCATAACGATGAAATCCCTGCCGTTGACTTACAACAGGGATATGCAGGAAGATAAAAAACCGGTCATGGAGAGTTTTTATTCCGTTTATAGTTCCCTTAAGATATTTAAGGAAATAATAAAAACTTTAAAATTCGACAAAAAAAAGATGGGCGAAGGACTTAAAAACGATTATATTTATGCTACCGATATAGCGACCTACTTAGCGAAAAAAGGGATGCCTTTTAGAAAGTCTCATGAAATAACCGGCAGAATCGTAAGTTATGCCGAAAATTCAGGAAAGCCGCTTTCATCCCTATCTTTAAAAGAATATAAAAAAATTACGGAAGCGGCGGAAGCCGATATTTTTGATTTGTTTAATCCCGAAGTTTCGGTAAATTCAAAAAAAACGAAGGGAGGAACCGCATTTAAAGAAATAAATGCGGTCATAAATGAATATGAAAAAGAAATCGGGAACAATAAAAAATTTTTACGAAAGCTCGTATAAAAATAAGAAAAGAAATTATTTTTTCGTTTTGCTTTTAACGCTTTTTCTTTTTGCCCCGGTTATTATATTATCCGGTTGTGCAAAAACCGGGTATCCCCTGCCTCCAAAAATATCTCCGCCTAAACCGCCCGTCATCTTGTCAGCCGGAAAATTTGGAAGGTTTGTAAGAATAGTATATAGATATAACGGCAATATCGATAAGATAAAAGGGTTTTTAATTTATAAAAAATATTATAAAAATAAAAAATCTATAAAATACTCCTGTAATTCCTCAAAGCCTTTTGTTTTTCAAAATTTAAAATTTAATAAAAAATTTATCTTGCAAAATAATGATTTTTTTTATAATGTAAATAAAATTAATTTAAAAAACGGCTATTACTTATTTTACGCGAAGAGCGTAAGCAATTA
>DAHVNW010000003.1:0-11887 GCA_027319095.1 bacterium
TTTTCCTTTAATTATATTTTTCTTTGGTTCAAAAAAAAAAAAAGATATTTGTAATCTTGAAAAAAAATTTTTTAAAAAAAGGCGCAAATTCCGTTGCCGGATTATTTTTGGGAAAAACGTATTCAGGTTGCGGTTCTCATGAATAAATGAAGAGAGAAAATAAATGGACTACTTGATATGCATTCTTGCGCTAAAAAAAATAAAAGGATTGCAGAACCGGCATATTTTTTTATTATTAAAAGCGTTTAAGAACCCATGTGATATTTTTAATGCCGAAAAATCCGATTTATTAAAAGCGGGCCTGCAAATAGAATTTATAAAAATTTTAACCAATCATAGAATTGTAAAAACCGCATTCTTCGATGCCATTAAAGAAATAGAAGAAGCTTCTAAATGCGGGGTAAAAATAATAACCTTTAATTCAGACGTATATCCGTCTAATTTAAAAAGTATTAAAAATATGCCGCCCGTTTTGTATTATAAAGGATTATTGAAGGAGAATTTAAAGCTGGCCGCAGCGGTAGTAGGACAGAGGCATCCTCCCGACTATGCCGTGAAAACGGCAAAAAATATTACTAAATCGTTGTGTTCGCAAGGTTTTTCTATTGTCAGCGGGCTTGCTACGGGAATAGATTCGGCTGCCCACAAAGAGGCGATTAAACAAAACGGATACACAATTGCATATATAGGTTCCGGATTGCTTTCGCCCGTGTATCCTCCTGAAAATAGGGAACTTTATAACGAAATTTTGTTAAGCGGCGGGGCTATAGTTTCGGAATATGAATTGCGTGAAAATATATCTTCGAGAAATTTAGTGGCGAGGGACAGGCTGCAGAGCGGTTCAGCTTTGGGGGTGTTTGCGGTTTCTTCTCCATTAAAAAGCGGAACTGTTAAAACTTGTAATTTTTCTATAAAACAAAAAAGGCCTGTTTTTATTCCAGAGTATAATATGAAATTGATGAATGGTCCCGAAAATGCAGGATTAAAGTATTTTTACGGATCGGTAGGAGTTTACGGCTTAAAATTAAATGAAGGCTTTTCTGCCGGCATAAAAGAGTGTATAGAAGAAATGAGGCATATTTATAATAAGATGCATGCTCGAAAATTAGATGAAGACGATTCTTTAATTCAACCATGGTTATTCGATGCAGATTCATTTATATAACAATAATAAGGAGGCATTTTAAAAGTGAAAGTTAGTTTAAACTGGCTTAAAGAATTTATAAATTTTAATATTGAACCTCAGAAAATAGCAAATCTTTTAAATAGCAGAACGATGGAAGTAGAAAAAATTTTTCCTTATTTTTCCCAAAAAAAATCTTTTGAAAATATCGTCGTAGGAGAAATCAAGAGCATAACTGCGCATCCAGGGAACGATAAGTTCGGGATAGCCGAAGTTTATGGAGGCGATACCGCAGGCAATAAAAGAATAGTTTTTACTAAAGAAGGCGCAGATATAAAAGTTGGAGACAAGCCTTTGATAGCGACAAAGGGGGCAGTGTTCGACCACGGTTTAAAAATAAGGGATAAAGCAATATTTGGCATAGTGTCGGAAGCGGCTTTTTGTTCCGAAAAAGACCTCGGTATTAATTTAAATATTCCTTCCATAGTTAAAATGCCTTTCGAGAAAATAGGCAGAACCGCTTTCGATATTTTCGGCTTGAACGATACCGTATTGGAATTCGATTTGGAGCCTAACAGGCCAGATTTATTCGGAATAACGGGATTTGCCCATGAGTTATCCGCCATATTAAATAAAGATATAATCCTGCCCGAACTTTATGAAGACATTGACTTTGCGCCAGGCGGAAGATATGCTTCCGAATCAAGTATTTTAGAAACGGAAATAGAAAATAGCGATTTAGTTCCCTCATATATTGCAATTAAAATATCAGGCATAAAAATCGGTGAATCAGGTCAGGATATCAAGAATAAATTAATTAAAAGCGGGATAAGGACAATAAATAATATCGTCGATTTAACAAATATCGTTATGATGGAAACGTCCCAGCCTCTTCACGCTTTCGACGCAAATTCCGTTGCCGGCGGAAAGATCATAGTAAGAAACGCCCGAAAAGGCGAACCGGTAATTACATTAGACGGCAAAGAAAGAAAATTGTCCGATGATGACGTAGTTATAGCGGATAAGGATAAGATTATCGCGCTTGCAGGAGTAATGGGGGGACAAAACAGCGAAATAAATAAAAATACCGTCGATATTATAGTTGAATCCGCAAATTTTAACATGTCTGCCATACGAAAAACATCGAGGACCCTCTCATTAAGGACGGAGGCTTCCACCAGGTTCGAAAAAGGTCTTCATCCCTCTATAAGCATAACCGGAATCAAAAGATTTATCGGGCTTCTTCGTAAAAGTTCAGGAAATATAAACATATCCTGTTATGCATACCAAATAAAAGAATTCGGGAGTCCGAAAGTTTATAAGCTAAAATATCGCGAATTAGATGAATTTGCAGGCGATTCTGCCGTAAAAAACGGCGCGCCTCATGTTTTGTCGAAATTGGGTTATAAGATATTGGAAAAAGCCGGCGAACCTGTGCTTGAAAGCGAAAGTATTTCGGTAATTCCTCCATATTTTAGATGCGATATAGACGAAATAGTTAATATTTACGAAGACGTTCTTAGAATTTACGGCTACGATAACATTAAATCGTCCTTGCCGTCGGGGATGCTATATCCTCCGCAAAAAAATTTAAACTTCGAGGCCGCAAGATTTATTAAAAATTTATTAAGTTGCGCAGGGTTTACCGAAATTATTACTCCGTCTCTTACAGGAGAAAAAGAATTAAGCACTATTATAAACGTTGCGGATAATATGGAAAATAATTTTTTGGAGCTTAAAAATCCGGTTTCGAAGGACTATTCGTATTTTAGGCTTAGTCTTATTCCAGATATATTAAAGTCGGTATCGCAAAATTCCAAAAAATATGAAAGAACCAGGATATTCGAGATAGGAAAAATTTATATGCCGGAAAAACTTAACGATTATCCCGTAACTGAAAGAAATATATTGTGCGGAGCGGTATGCGGCGGAATTAAAAATAAAAGCCGGGAACCGGAATTTTACGACGGAAAAGGCGTAGTCGAATTTTTGCTTAGAGAATTGGGAATTAGAAAGTTTTCGTTAAATAAGATAGACCGGGATAAAATTTTTAACGAAAACGCAGCTTTAGAAGTTACAGTCAATAAAAAAAGAGCCGGTATTTTTGGCGAAATCAAAAACAAAATCCTCGAAGAGTTTAAGATTGAATACAAGGTATTCATCTTAGAAATCGACCTGGACATGATAAAAGATTTTATTTCGCATAAAAGATCTTTCGAGCAGCCTAATAAGTATCCCGAAATAGAACAGGATATCTCAATCGTCGTGGACCCGGATATCGAATATGCGGCGATTGAAAAAATTATAAAAGGGTTTTCGCCTTTAATTAAAAACGTGAGATTGGCCGATATTTACAGGGGAAAACAGATAGAAGAAGGGAAAATATCTTTCCTTATTAGATATGATGCCATGGAAAGCAGCAGAACGCTTACAATGGAAGAAGTAAATTCGCTGCGGGATAATCTTATAAAAGAGCTAAACCTTCGTTTTGGAATTACCCTTAGAAATTAAAAAAATTGCATTTTTGGCAAAAAAAAAATATAATGATATTTAATATATATAAAAAAGTATATATAAAAATTAATAAAGTTAGATAAAATAAACCATGATTAACGGAATTGCATACGATGTTTTAGCTTTTCTTATAGTTATAAGTATTATCGTTCTTATTCATGAGTTCGGGCACTTTATAGTCGCAAAAAAAATGGGCGTCAAAGTCGAGAAGTTCTCTCTTGGTTTTGGCCCGAAAATTTTCGGCAAAAAGATAGGAGAAACCGAGTATGTCGTTTCCGCACTTCCTTTAGGCGGTTATGTTAAGCTTCTCGGCGAAGACCCCTCGGAAGAATTGCCGGAAGAAGATAAAAAACGTTCCTACTCGAACCTTCCGCCGTATAAAAAGTTCTTGATTATTTTTTTCGGTCCCTTTTTCAATTTTGTTTTGGCCGCCATAATATTTACTATTATTTTTATGGCCGGCAGGCCTGTATTAAAACCTGTAATAGGCGGCGTTATGAAAAATCATCCCGCAGCTATTGCAGGACTTAAGAAAGGCGATATTATTGCTAAAATTAACGGTATTAAAGTAAATTCCTGGTCGGGTTTGGCTCATTATATAGAAAAGTTTGGAAAGCATTCCTTAAAGCTTACGATAAAAGAAAATAATAAATATAAAACATTGAGGATAAAACCGGAGTTGATTTCCGGCATTAATGTTTACGGACAGAAAATAAAAAGATATATTGTCGGAATAACGCCTTCAAGCAATGCGGTATTTTATAAGTACGGCAGTTTATGGAATTCTTTTTATTCGGCCGTAAAAGAAATATGGTTTATTATTTATATTACGGTCGTAAGCCTTTTTTATTTAATAATAGGAAAGCTCCCTGCAAGCGATCTTGGCGGGCCTATAATGATAGCCCAACTTTCTGGAAGGGCGGCAAGCCTGGGCATTTCAGATTTTTTTTATTTCGTAGCCTTCATAAGCGTCAACATAGGTTTAGTAAATTTATTCCCTATTCCCGCCTTGGACGGAGGGCATTTATTGTTTTCCGTGATAGAAATGGTTAAAAGAAGCCCCTTAAGCGTAAAATTTCAAGAAACTGCCGCAAAAATAGGTTTTGCCCTTTTGATTATGCTTCTTTTGTTTGTTTCTTATAACGATATAATTAGAGCGCTAAAAACATAAGCTTATGTTCTTGTTATCGATAGACAGTTCTGACGGTTATTCTAATATATTGATAACGGATGAAAAACTAAATAAAATTTCCGAATCTGTATCGGATTTTCATGAAAGGCATTCCGTATTAATATTTAAGCAATTAGACGAAATGATGAAAGAATCCGGTGTAAAATTTAGCGATTTTACGGGAATAGCTGTTATTTTAGGTCCTGGTTCCTATACCGGAACTCGTGTTTCTTTAACTATTGCCAAAACGTTATCGTCCGTTTTGGAAATTTATGTCGCCGGAGTAGGAAGCTTGTTTTTATGCGCATATTATTTAAATAAAAACGCCGGAAATTCAAAAAATATCGTAGCGGTAAAAAATTCGACAAAGGGACATTATTACGTATCTGATTTTTTGTTTGAAGAACCAGGTTTTATCCTGTCCGGAATGTCGGGCATTAAAACAAACTTGCTAAATATGAATGAGCTTAAGCTGTTTCTTGGCGGCAAAAAAAATAACTTCTCCCTCGTTTACGGTTATAATAAAGAAAATGATCGCGAAAAATTTAAGAGCGAATTTGAAAGCATCAATCCGCCGTCGTTTTTCGAACTAAGACGGATAAACTATTATGCCTCGATGTATATATTGGAAAATAATTTAAATTACGATTTAAAATATGCGGAAGAGGTATCTCCTTATTATGTTTATGGAAATGGACCTTTTTAATAAACGGCTTGATTGTAATATTTAAATGCGGAGGTATTATTTATGCAATTTTTAGACGAAACCGAAAGAAAAATGGCGGAATTGCTTGCGGCTGGCGACGAATATTTCAAGAAGGTATATGAGGAGCATAAAGAAATAGAAAGGGTTTTAAATAAGTACAGCACTAAGCCTTTTTTGACTCCTGAAGAACAAAAATTAATAAAAGAACTCAAATTAAAAAAACTTAACGGAAACGATGTAATGAAAAAAATTATTAAAGAAAAAATTACGGAATAAATTCAAGCCTAAAATAACTTTGAAAAAAGGTAAACTATATGAAAAGCAATAATATAAAAGAAGGGGTAGATAGAACTCCGCACAGGTCGCTATTGTATGCAACGGGCATTGCAAAAAGCGAGATGAAAAAACCTTTTATAGGCATCGCTTCGAGCTTCACCGATTTAATACCGGGCCATGTCGGCATTAGAGACTTGGAGAGAGCGGCCGAGAACGGCGTTTACAGTAACGGTGGACATCCTTTTGTTTTCGGAATTCCGGGAATTTGCGACGGGGTGGCAATGGGTCATCCTGGAATGTATTATTCGCTTCCCTCCCGTGAGCTTATTGCCGATATGATAGAAACGGTCGCCGAGGCGCACAGTCTTGATGGACTCATACTGCTTACCAATTGCGATAAAATTACCCCTGGAATGCTTATGGCGTCTTTACGCTTGAATATTCCGTCTATAGTTGTTACGGCAGGGCCTATGCTTTCAGGCCACTACCACGGCAAAAGGCTTTCTTTCGTCAGGGATACTTTTGAGGCGGTGGCTAAATACAGAATAAACGAAATAACCGAAAAAGAACTTAACGATTTAGAAATGTGCGCTTGTCCCGGGCAGGGTTCGTGTCAGGGGCTTTATACGGCCAATACTATGGCATGTTTGACCGAAGTTCTGGGTATGTCTCTTCCTGGAGCAGGAACTGCGCTGGCCGGTTCCGCAATTAAAAAAAGGATTGCTTTTGAAAGCGGCGCCAAAGTCGTAGATCTCGTAAAAAAAGGCATGCTGCCTAGGGATATTGTTACTATAGATGCTTTTAAAAATGCGATAACCGTAGATATGGCTCTTGGAGGTTCTTCAAACTCGGTTTTACATTTACTTGCAATTGCAAATGAAGCAGGAATAACATTAGATTTAAAACTTTTTGACGAAATTTCGAAGAATACGCCGCAGATTACTAACTTAAGGCCGGCAGGAGAATATTTTCTCGAAGATCTCGATTTTGCGGGCGGAATTCCTTCGCTTTTATATGAATTAAGGACTCTTGTAAATCAAAAAACTATAAATGTCGGCGGTAAATCTATTGGAGAAATAATTTCGACGGTTAACTATGTAAATAACGAAGTTATAAGAAAAATAAGCAATCCTTATCGCAAGGAAGGCGGTATAGCGATTCTTTTTGGCAATTTAGCGCCAAGAGGCGCCGTAATAAAATCCAGCGGAGTAAGCGCGTCCGCAATGAAGTTCGTCGGGAATGCCGTAACTTTTGACAGCGAAGAATCGTCAATGGAAAGCATTTCTAAGGGTAAAATTAAAGAAGGGGACGTAGTCGTAATAAGATATGAAGGGCCGAAGGGAGGTCCCGGTATGCGCGAAATGCTTGCTCCTACGTCGCAGATAGTCGGGATGGGTTTGGGCGAAAAAGTAGCTCTTATTACCGACGGAAGATTTTCCGGCGGGACGAGAGGTCCGTGCGTCGGGCATATATCGCCTGAAGCGCAGGAAGGCGGCCCTATAGCCCTTGTGAAAGACGGGGATAAAATTGAAATAGACATTCATGAAAGGAAATTAAATCTTATGGTTTCAGATACAGAATTCGAAAAAAGAAAAACTAAAATAAATAAAAAACCTAAAAAAATAAATTACGGCTATTTGTCGAGATACGCGGAAATGGTTTCTTCCGCAGACGAAGGCGCAATAGTAAATAGAAATATTAGAAAATAGAAAAAATGCTATGCCCGTTTATTTTGCCGTAAATATAATATGTGAGACAAAGGATTAAATAATGAACCATAATTCAAAGAAAAATTTAATGACCGGCTCTAAAATAATTATAGAAAGCCTTATAAAAGAAGGAGTCGATACTATATTCGGCTATCCGGGGGGAGCGGTTTTAAATATTTACGACGAACTTTTGAATTATAAAGATAAAATTAATCATGTTCTCGTCAGGCATGAGCAGGGAGCGGCCCATGCCGCCGACGGTTATGCAAGGGCATCGGGTAAAGTAGGAGTAGTTCTGGTAACGTCGGGCCCTGGCGCCACCAATACCATAACCGGCATAGCAACAGCCAATATGGATTCCGTACCTATGGTAATTCTTACGGGGCAGGTTCCGACGAACTTAATAGGCAACGATGCCTTTCAGGAAGCCGATACGGTAGGGATTACAAGACCCTGCACCAAGCATAATTATTTGGTAAAAGATATTAAAGACCTTGCTAAAACAATAAAAGAAGCGTTTTATATAGCTTCGACGGGCAGGCCGGGGCCGGTATTAATCGATATTCCCAAAGATATTACTTCAAGCGTTTATGAATTCGATTATCCTGAAAACGTCGAATTGAGAGGATACAGCCCTACATATTTCGGGCATCACGTTCAGATTTTCAAGCTTGCGGCAGAAATTTTGAAGGCAAAAAAGCCTTTGCTTTATACGGGCGGAGGCGTTATAAGTTCAAACGCTTCCAACGAGCTCAGGGAATTAGCGGAATTACTCGATTTGCCGGTTACGTCCACGCTTATGGGGTTAGGAGGATTTCCGTCGGAACATCCCTTATTTTTCGGCATGCTCGGCATGCACGGCTCTTATGCCGCAAATATGGCAATTTCCAATGCAGATTTCATTGTAGCTATCGGAGCCAGATTTGACGACAGGGTTACCGGAAAGGTCGAAGAATTCGGAAAAAATGCTAAATTTGCCCATATAGATATAGACCCCTCCTCTATAGGCAAAAATGTGAAAATAGAAATACCCGTGGTAGGGGACGTTAAATCGGTTTTAAGCAGCCTTCTAGAAGTTTTATCTGGTAAATCCGAAGAAATTTCATCTGTAAAATATGAAAGATTAGGTTGGTTAGAAGAGATAAATGCATGGAAATACGAACATCCTCTTAATTATAAAATGGGCGACGTAATAAAGCCGCAGTACGTTATAGAAAAGATATATGAAATTACCAACGGAGACGCTATTATTTCAACCGAGGTCGGACAAAGCCAGATGTGGACGGCCCAGTTTTACCGGTTCAAAAATCCGAGAACGCTGTTGACTTCGGGAGGATTAGGAACGATGGGATTTGGATTTCCGGCTGCGATAGGCGCTCAAATTGCGCATCCCGGCAAAACGGTATTCGATATTGCCGGAGACGGTAGCATTCAAATGAATATTCAGGAACTGGCAACGGCCGTTCAATATAATCTCCCGGTTAAAATTGCCATAATTAACAATAATTTCTTAGGCATGATAAGACAGTGGCAGGAACTTTTTTACCATAAAAGATATTCTTTTTCCGAAATGAACGTTAATCCCGATTTTGTTAAGCTCGCGGAAGCATACGGCGCTGTCGGGTTGAGGGCTAAGCATCCTGATGAAGTCGTTCCCGTAATAGAAAAAGCCATGTCGGTAAAAAGACCCGTTATAATGGATTTTGTGGTAGATAAAGAAGAAGGAGTTTATCCTATGGTAGCTCCTGGCGCTCCTATTACCGGAATGCTGCTGGTTTAAGTTTAATAAAATAACCGGATAAATTATTATGGAAAAAACTCATATCTTATCTATCCTTGTAGAAAACGAGTCCGGCGTGCTAACGAGAGTTGCGGGACTTTTTTCGGCGCGAGGGTTTAATATAGATAGTATCTGCGTTGCGAAAACGCTCGATAAAAACGAATCTAAGATGATAATAGCTACTTCGGGAGACGCTCAAATTTTGGAACAAATAACCAAGCAGCTAAACAGGCTCGTCAACGTGATAAAAGTTCAGGAATTAAACGACGAGGATTCTGTAGTCAGGCAAACTGTTTTAATTAAAATCAATGCGGACGAGACCACAAAGAGCGATATATTTAGAATAAAAGATATATTCGGAGGAAGAGTTATAGATGTTGCCAGAAATTATTATACTCTTGAATTTACCGGTTCGGAAAGGAAAATAGAGTCCTTAATAGATATTTTAAGACCGCTGGGTATAAAAGATATAGTAAAAACCGGCATTGTAGCTCTTCAAAGAGTGAAGAAAGGCTAATTTGAAAAGCAAGTAAATAAAATAATTGGAGGAACTTAATGAACATTTATTACGAAAAAGATGCCGATTTAAGATTGATTCAATCAAAAACTGTTGCGATTATAGGATATGGGTCTCAGGGTCATGCCCATGCTTTAAATTTAAAAGACTCCGGCGTTAAAGTTATTATAGGCTTAAGACCGGACGGCAATTCTTTTGCAAAGGCTAAAAATGCTGGTTTTGAAGTATATTCCGTAAAAGAGGCGGCTGAAAAAGCCGACGTCATTATGATTTTACTTCCCGATGAAATTCACGGGGATGTTTATAACAACGAAATTAAGCCCGGTTTAAAGGCCGGCAAATATTTAGTATTTGCGCATGGTTTTAGTATTCATTTCGGACAGATAATCCCCCCGAAAGAAATAAATGTTTTTATGGTAGCGCCAAAAGGACCTGGACATTTAGTCAGGCACGAATTTGAAAAAGGAGGCGGAGTCCCGGATTTAATAGCCGTTAATAACGATTACTCCGGTAATACAAAAAATATGGCTTTATCGTATGCCGCTGCCATTGGAGGCGGGAAGGCAGGCATACTCGAATCCACTTTTAGGGAAGAAGCCGAAACCGATCTCTTTGGAGAACAAGCGGTTCTTTGCGGCGGTCTTTCCGCTCTTATGACTGCAGGATTCGAGACTCTCGTCGAAGCCGGGTATCAGGAAGAAAGCGCTTATTTTGAATGTATTCACGAAATGAAGCTTATAGTCGATTTAATATATGAAGGCGGAATCTCAAATATGAGGTACTCTATAAGCAATACGGCTCAGTACGGCGATTTGACGAGAGGCCCCAGGATTATAAACGAAAAGGTAAAATGCGAAATGAAAAAAATTCTTGAAGAAATAAAGTCGGGGAAATTTGCGACGGAATGGATGCTCGAGAATAAGGCAAATAAACCGTCGTTTAACGCGCTGACTAAAAACGGCGAAGAACACAGGCTTGAAAAAGTCGGGAACAGATTAAGGTCATTAATGCCGTGGATAACTAAAAATAAAATAGTAGATAAATCTAAAAATTAATATGATTATCCGGCTTTTTTAAAAATGCCGGAAGGAAAAAAGGACAGATTAAAGATGTAAAAGTATCGATTAATTTCGGCATTTTTATATAAATCTTAAAAATATGGAAAATGAACGTTTCGAAGAAAGTTTCGAAGAAACTTCACGAGGCCGAGGGCCATATCGGAAGCACGCGTTTATCAAAGCATGTCTTTGATGCGTGCCGGAGATGGCTAAGCTGTAAATATATAGCAAAAGAAGGTCTTAAGTTTATAATCCCGGCATTGTTTTTATCGATATTTTTCTTATTTCTATATTTTTATTCGGCCTATATATTTTTAGTGCCGGTATTTCTATTTCTTTTTTTATTTTTCTTAATTATTTTTCTCTTTAACGTCTATTTTTTCAGGGACCCTGACCGCAAACCGGATTTTTTGGCAAGCGAAGGCGAGATAATTTCTCCGGCCGACGGCAAAGTAATATTTTTGCAAAAAGTTTACGACGACAGGTTTTTAAATGCGGAAGCATTTAAGATAAGTATTTTTATGTCGCTATTTAACGTTCACGTCAATAGGATTCCCGTGAGCGGACGGGTCGAAAAAATAATTTATAATAAAGGAAAATTTTTTTCCGCCAACCTGGACAAAGCGTCTTCGGAAAACGAGTTTAACGCCGTCGTATTAAATATAAAAAATGACGGATACGGTAATAATTTAAGAATGGTTTTTGTTCAAATAGCCGGACTTGTAGCAAGAAGAATAGTATGTAAAATAAGACAAGGTGACGAAGTAAAAAGAGGAAATAGGTTCGGGCTTATTCAATTCGGCTCGAGACTGGATTTGTATCTTCCCATGTGTTTTGAACCGCAGATTAAAATGCATGACAGAGTGTTTTCCGGAAAATCGATTCTTGGAAAAATAATATGCTGACCTTAAATAAACCAAAAAAATCGCAATCTTATCCTAAATCGGTTTCCCCGGATAATAGCGTATATAAAAACAGCATGACTAAAGGCGTTTTTCTGCTGCCTAATTTAATAACGAGCCTTTCCCTTTTA
>DAHVNW010000003.1:11897-87857 GCA_027319095.1 bacterium
TTCCATTGTCAACTCTATAGAAGGAAAATACTGGATAGCAGGCTGGCTGATAATAGCTTCTATTTTTTTTGACGGGATAGACGGAAAAGTAGCAAGGCTTACCAATACAAGTTCTAAGTTCGGTATAGAATACGACTCGCTTTCGGATTTAATTGCTTTTGGGGCGGCCCCGTCCGTTATGCTTTTTAAATGGTTCCTTATCGGATATGGAAGAATAGGCTGGGCGGCCGTGTTCGTATATCTTCTCGGGGCGGCGCTAAGACTGGCCAGATTTAACGTTCAAGTTAATTCCGTCGAATATAATAAGTTTACCGGACTTCCTTCGCCGGCTGCGGCCGGAACGATCGTATCTTTTCTTTTTTTTATGACGGAGTTTTCCTTAAACCCCGCCCTTATAGGTAAAATTATGCTTGTTTTAACTGTTGTTATGGGATTTTTAATGATAAGCAACATAGGATATTTTGCAATGAAAGATTTCAGCGTTTTCAGACGCAGGGCGTTTGAGTCGCTTCTTCTGCTTTTATCGGCGTTAATTATAATTATAATAAAGCCCGTAGAATCGCTTTTTACAATTTTTTTTCTCTATTCTTTCGTTTCCCCTCTATTGTATTTTTACTTAGTTAATGTTAAGATAAAAAAAGAAAAAAGAAATTAAATAGGCTTGGTTTATGGAAGACAATAATTTTAAAAAAATTAAAATATTCGATACCACTTTAAGGGACGGCGAACAATCCCCCGGCGCAAGCATGAATATCGAAGAAAAGCTTAATCTTGCGCGCCAGCTTGCCAGACTTGGCGTAGACGTTATAGAAGCCGGTTTTCCAATAGCATCGGAAGGAGACTTCGAAGCCGTCAAAGCAATTGCCGCGGAGATTAAAGGCGTTGAAATAGCCGGACTTGCAAGGGCAAACGAAAAAGATATATACAGGGCATATTCGGCCGTAAAATATGCCGAGAAGCCAGTTATACATACATTTATAGCCACCTCCGACATACACCTTAAATATAAGCTAAAATTGACTCGCGAAGAATTATACGAAAAAGCCGTCAATATGGTTAAATATGCCAAGTCGTTTATCGAAAACGTAGAGTTTTCCGCCGAAGACGCATTCCGCTCGGATTTAGATTTTTTATGCAGGGTTGTCGAAGGCGTAATAGATGCCGGGGCAACGACGGTAAATATTCCCGACACCGTCGGGTATGCTACGCCGTTCGAGTTTTTTGATTTTATAAAAAATATAAAGAAAAGGATAGACGCCGGAGGAAACATTATATTGAGCGTGCATTGCCATAACGATTTAGGCCTTGGGACGGCAAATTCCCTGTCGGCTATTTTAGCCGGCGCAAATCAGGTAGAATGTACGGTTAACGGCATAGGAGAAAGAGCCGGAAATGCGGCTTTGGAAGAAATAGTCGCGGCTTTAAACGTCAGAAAAGACGTTTATAAAGCGGTTACGGGTATAAATATGTCCGAAATTTTCAGGTCGTCCCAGCTTTTGACTCATATAACCGGCATATCGGTTCAGCCCAATAAAGCTATAGTAGGAAAAAACGCCTTTGCCCATGAAGCCGGTATCCATCAGGACGGTGTTTTAAAAGAAAAGACTACTTACGAAATTATGACTCCCGAATTGGTAGGAAGGCAGCATGATGAACTTGTTCTTGGCAAACATTCGGGAAAGCATGCTTTTAAAGAAAAACTTATTTCCTTAGGCTATTTATTAAACGATGAAGAAATAGAAAAAGCGTTCGTCGAGTTTAAAAATCTTGCCGACAAAAAAAAAGAGATATACGACGAAGATATAGATTCTTTAGTAGCAAAATCGCATCATCTCGAAAAATACGAGCTTAAATATGTGAATGTCGTATGCGGGGATACTGTTTCGCCGCTTTCTATGGTAAAGCTTCTTGTGGACGGAGAATTAAAACATGATTCTTCATGCGGCAATGGTCCGGTAGATGCGGCGATTAATGCCATAGAAAAGATAGTTAATTCCAAAGCCAAAGTCATAGCCTATGAAGTTAAATCCATAAGAGGTACTGCCGAAGCTCAAGGCGACGTTTCCATTACGGTGGAAGATAAAGAAAAACAAATAAGCATTACGGGCAGAAGCGCTCATACCGATATAGTAGTCGCAAGCGCAAAAGCTTACGTCAACGCAATAAATAAGCTTTATATTTATGATAGTAATTTAAAAAAATCGGTAGAAACGGAAGTTTACGGGTAAATTTGATAAATTAATTAATTTTTAAAGTAAAAAAGAGGACTAAATGGCCAGACCTTTAACTATAACGGAAAAAATAATTCAAAACCATACTGATTTGGATACGGTCGCTCCCGGCGATATTATAAGCGCGCGGGTGGATATTGCGCTGGGAAACGATATAACCGCTCCTATATCCATAAAAGAATTTGAAGCTATAGGAGTAGATGCGGTATTCGACAAAAAGAAAATAGCCCTTGTACCAGATCACTTTGTTCCCAATAAAGATATTTTAAGCGCCAAACAGGCTAAAATGATGAGGGAGTTTGCAAAAAAGTTCGATATAGAAAATTATTTCGAATGCGGGGAGGCCGGCGTCGAGCATGCCCTTCTTCCAGAAAAAGGCATAGTACTGCCGGGCGATCTCGTTATAGGCGCGGATTCCCATACCTGCACTTACGGCGCTCTCGGCGCTTTTGCGACCGGCGTAGGTTCGACCGATTTGGCATATGCTATGGCTTTTGGCGAATTGTGGTTTAAAGTTCCGGAATCTATAAAAGTGGTTTTTGAAGGAAAGCCCAAAAAATGGGTATCCGGTAAGGACCTTGTCCTTTATCTGATCGGCAGAATAGGTGTGGAAGGTGCAAACTATGCGGCTTTAGAGTTTACCGGAAGCGCTTTTAAACATCTCGGGATGTCCGACAGGTTTACCATATCTAATATGGCGATAGAAGCCGGAGCAAAAAGCGGCATATTCGAACCGGACGAAATTACTGAAGAATACGTTAAAAATAGGGCTAAGAGGGATTATATATTTTATAAAAGCGATGAAGGCGCGGAATACGCAAAAATATTAAATTTTAACATGGAGTTTATAAATCCTCAGGTAGCTTTTCCTCATCTTCCCGAAAACAGCGTCGATATTAACGAGGCTTCGGCAAAAAATATTAAGATAGACCAATCCGTCATAGGTTCGTGCACTAACGGAAGAATAGAAGACTTGCGCATTGCCGCTTCCGTCCTAAAAGGGAAAAGAATAGCAAAATATGCAAGGCTTATAGTTATTCCCGCTACCCCGGATATTTACAGAATGGCTGAAAAAGAAGGCCTGATAGATATTTTTATGGATGCCGGAGCGGTAGTCAGCGCTCCGACCTGCGGACCGTGCCTTGGCGGATATATGGGTATATTGGCTGACGGGGAAAGAGCCGTTTCTTCTACTAATAGAAACTTTAAGGGAAGAATGGGTGACGTTACAAGCGAGGTTTATCTTGCAAATCCAGCCGTTTGCGCGGCATCGGCCATACTCGGCAAAATAGCCGGGCCGGATGAAGTAGCATAAAATTATTTTTCGCGCATATGCGTCATTTCGGCCGGCATAAAGGTTTTGCCTTTATAAATGCCTGCCCGCATATGTTTATATCCGCCATTCTTTGCCCGCGATGATTATCCGGGAAAATAATTTTCTATCGTCAAATAAAATAGGTTGGGGACAGATTTTAATCTGCCCCCAAAATAAAGGAGCGATTATGATATTTAGCGGAAAAGTTTTTAAATTTGGGGATAATATAGATACCGATGCAATAATACCGGCAAGGTATTTAAACGATTCGTCAGAAGAAAATTTAAGAAAACACTGTATGGAGGATGCCGACGAATCGTTTTCTTCCGGGGTATCCGACGGCGACTTAATCGTTGGGGGGAAAAATTTCGGTTGCGGTTCTTCCCGCGAACATGCTCCAAGGGCTATTAAAGCTTGCGGAGTGCATATAGTTATAGCCAAAAGTTTCGCAAGAATTTTTTATCGCAATGCTTTTAATATAGGTTTGTTTATACTCGAAGCCGATACGGGCGGCATAGATAACGGAGATATGCTGGAAATTAACACCGACACCGGAGATATTAAAAATAGAACGAAAAACACCGAAATAAAAGCAAAGCCTATACCAAAATTTATGTCGGAGTTAGTCAATGCAGGCGGTTTAATTGCATATGCCAAAACAAAGATTAAGGAGGGTAGGAAATAAATTATGATAAAATTGGCTCTTTTTGCCGGTGACGGCATAGGACCAGAGGTTGCGGGCGAAGCCGTCGATGTTTTAAAGTTTTTATTCGATTATAGTTCAATAAGATATGAAATCGAAGAAGACCTTATAGGAGGCGCTTCTTACGACGAATATAAAAAACCGGTAACGGAAAGAGCCCTCAAAATAGCAAAAGAAGCGGATGCCGTTATTTTCGGCGCGGTAGGAGGGCCCAGATGGGAGTCTCTTCCGATAGAGCTAAGGCCCGAAAAAGCTCTTTTGACTTTAAGGTATGATTTAGAACTTTACGCGAATTTAAGACCCGCAAAGATTTACGAAGAACTTATCGATGCTTCCCCTCTTAAAAAAGACATAGTTCGTGGAACCGACATGATGATTGTCAGGGAACTCACCGGAGGCATTTACTTCGGCCAGCCGAGAGGAGTTTTTAATATGGAAGACGGACAGAGGAAGGGTATAAATACTTTAGTTTATACAACTAAAGAGATAGAAAGAATTGCTAAAATCGCTTTTGAAATAGCAAGAAAAAGGAGAAAAAAAGTTTTATCCGTAGATAAAGCTAACGTTCTTGAATGTACCGAGCTATGGAGGCAGACGGTATCGGAGGTTTCAAAGTCTTATCCCGACGTCGAACTTTCGAACATGTATGTCGATAACTGTTCCATGCAGTTAATTAAACAGCCTAAATCTTTCGACGTTATAGTTACCACAAATATGTTCGGCGATATACTAAGCGACGAATCCTCAATGGTCGCAGGTTCCATAGGTATGCTGCCGTCGGCAAGCCTAAACGGAAAAAAGGGAATGTACGAGCCTATACACGGAAGCGCGCCAGATATTGCAGGGCAGAATAAAGCTAACCCGTTGGCGGCTATTTTGTCGGTAGCCATGATGCTTAGGTTTAGTTTAGATATGGATAATTTTGCCCAAGCTATAGAAAAAGCCGTAGAAAAAGTTATTCAAAACGGATTCAGGACCGCCGACATCTATTCTAACGCTTCAGGGACTAAACTCGTTGGGACTAAAGAAATTGGCGAAGCCGTAATAGAAGAGTTAAAAAACAATAAAAACAAATGAAAAAAGAAAAATATAATATTGGCATAACGGGAGCTACCGGTCTTGTCGGAAGGGAATTTATAGAAATATTAGAGGAGAGAAATTTTCCGGTAAAAGAGATTTATCTTTTTGCTTCGGAGAATTCGTTCGGAGAAACCGTTGCGTTCAAGGGAAAAGATTATATAGTCGATGCCTTAAAAGAAGATTCTTTTAAGAAAAAAAATATCGACATAGTCTTGTCAAGTCCCGGAGGTTCGGTAAGCGCTAAATTTTCCCCCCTTGCCGCAAAAGAGGGAGCTGTAGTTATAGATAATACGTCTTATTTCAGGATGGATGAAAATATTCCATTAGTAGTTCCTGAAGTCAATCCCGAAGATATAAAATATTATTCCAATAAAAATATCATTGCAAATCCTAATTGCTCCACTATACAGATGCTCGTTCCTCTTAAACCTATCCACGACAGGTATAAAATAAAAAGGATCCTGGTTTCGACATACCAATCGACGTCAGGAGCAGGGAAAAAGGCAATGGATGAACTGTTTTATCAGACTACCGGAGTAATTAACGCAAAAAATGGTATATATCCCGAAAAATTCCCTGTCCAGATTGCTTTTAACTGTATTCCCCAGATAGATGTTTTCGCAGATGAAGGATACACTAAAGAAGAAATTAAAATGCTTAAGGAAACGCAGAAGATAATGCACGATAAAAATATCGGCGTATCGGCGACGGCGGTACGCGTTCCGGTATTTTTTTCGCATGGAGAGTCGGTCAATATAGAAACCGAGAAAACTTTCGATATTAAAGACATTAAGAAATTATTATCGGAAGCTAAAGGGGTCAAATTAATCGACGACGCTCTTAACGACAATCCGGACGAAAGATATCCTTATCAAACGAACGTTGCAGGCAAAGACGAGGTTTTTGTGGGCAGGATAAGGAAGGATTTTTCCGTCGCAAACGGCATGAATTTGTGGATAGTTGCCGATAACGTACGGAAAGGGGCGGCTCTTAATGCCGTTCAGATAGCGGAAATCCTTATTCAAAAATATCTTTAATGCGCGCGAACCTTGCAATAATTAAGAATCTGTCCGTCGTTTCTTTTTTTACTTTAATAAGCAGGATTTTGGGCTTGTTAAGAGATGTTTGCATCGCCTATTTTTTTGGAGCCGGCATTGAAACGGACGCTTTTTTCGTCGCATTCAGAATACCTAATTTATTCAGAAGACTTTTTGGAGAAGGCGGGATTTCGTCTTCTTTTATTCCGGTTTATTCGGAAAGCGTTGTTAAAAAAGACAAAAAAGAGTCCGAAGAACTATTTAAAACCGTTTTTACAGCTTTATTTTTCATTCTTTTATTTCTCTCCTTAGCCGGATTTTTATTTTCCTTTTTTTTCGTTACGATAACTGCGCCGGGTTTTTTATATAAGCCTTTGGAATTTGGTCTTGCCGTATTGCTGGCGAAAATTATGTTTCCTTATATATTTTTAATCGGGCTTACGGCATTTTTATCAGGGGTTTTGAACGTTCACGGCTCTTATGCCCCCGGGGCAATGTATCCCATAATCCTAAATGTTTTATTTATAATTTCGGCTGTTTTTTTAAGGCCGTTTTTTCATCCCGGCATATACGCTCTTGCCGTAGGAGTGATGATAGGCGGAGGATTGCAGCTTGTTTCGCAAATTTATTATATTAAAAAAAAGAAAATAAATCTTGGCTTTAGTTTTAATTTTAAAAACAAAGGCGTTAGATCGGTTTTTAAACTGCTTACGCCTTCCCTTCTTGGAATGGCCGTAATTCAGCTCAACTTATTGTTCGATACCCTTCTTGCATCTTTTCTGCCGTTCGGAAGCATTTCTTTTTTATACTATGGCGACAGGCTTTATCAGTTTCCTCTCGGAGTTTTTGCGATAGCGATGCAGACGGCTATTTTTCCGGCGCTTTCTGCTTCGTTTGCAAAAAACGATATTGCAGAAGTCGGCAGGGCGTTTAATTTTGCATCGTCGCTGATGTTTTTTATAATAATTCCTTCGAGCGTGGGATTAATTCTTTTAAAAAACAGGCTTGTCCAATTAATATACATGCACGGGGTGTTCAATGCGTTAGATGCACAAAAAACCGCAGGCGTACTTCTATTTTTCATAATAGGCTTATGGGCGTCTGCGCTCTTAAAAACGGTAGTTCCGGTTTTTTATTCTATGAAAGACACAAAAACGCCAGTCAATGCCGCTATATTGTCTTTAATTGTTAACATTATATTTGCCGTTGCGCTTATGCAGTTTATCGGCGTATACGGTCTTGCGCTGGCTTCCAGTATTTCGTTAATTTTTAACTATTTGTTTCTTTTAAGAAAGCTCCATTTAAAGAAAGGCATAAAATTAGGCGGCGGTTTTTTTAAATCTTTTACGAAAACTTTAATTGCGAGTCTGTTTATGGGAATATTCGTCGAATTTTTAATATTAGTTTTGATAAAATTAAATTACGGACCGCTGCCGGTTGTTTTAGCTTCGGTCTTCGCAGGCTTAGTAACTTATGTTCTTGCATCGTTTATCTTGAAAAATACCGTTATTCGCATCTAAAACCCTATAACTAAGTTTTGTTATGCAAAATGATAATATCCTATATTAGCAGCGTGTCGAGGAAAAAGCCTTCATATTTATTGACCCCTCAGGTTATCGCGGTGGGCGGCAACCCGCGTTTTGACTTTTTTTTTAATAATGTTATAATCAAAAATATCATATGTATAAAATAAAAACGATTCCGAAAAATTCAGGACTTAAAAAAGGATTAAAACCAGCAGCTGCAGAAAAGGCAGGGGCTGGAAATAATATAGAAATCGGAAAAATAGAACTCGAAGATATAGACCTCTTTAATAAATTTTCAAATCCGTCCGCCAATATAAAAGATATTATTGAAGCCGAATTCGGCGTCCATATATCGGTGAGGGGAAACGAATTACTTGTTAGAGGTGGCAGGCAAAATGTGGGAGTTTGCACCTCCTTTATCCGCGATTTGTTAAATTTATATAAAACAGGCGATGTTGTTAACGATAACGACTTAAAAAGACTATCAAAGTTAAAGATTGAAAATCCGCAAATCAATATAGCCTCCCAGATTTATTCGCCTATTTTATTAACTCCGAGAAAAAAAATTATAGCGCCGAGAACTCCTAACCAAAAAAAATATACCGATGCGATCTATAAAAGTGACGTAGTTATAGGCGTGGGTCCGGCAGGAACAGGCAAAACATACCTTGCGATGGCATGCGCAATATCTTTATTTCAGAAGAAAGTTTTTGACAGGATAATACTGACGCGTCCGGCTGTCGAAGCAGGGGAAAAATTAGGTTTCCTGCCCGGAGATATAGCGCAAAAAATTAACCCTTATCTAAGGCCTTTGTATGACGCGCTTTATGAAATGCTGGAATTTGAAAAGGCTATAAAACTTATAGAAACAGATGTTATTGAAGTAGCCCCTATCGCATTTATGAGAGGAAGAACCCTAAACAATTCCTTTATAATATTGGATGAAGCTCAAAATGCTACAAACGAACAGATGAAAATGATGCTTACGAGAATAGGTTCGGGCTCTAAAATCGTTGTAAACGGCGATATTACTCAAACCGACCTGCCTTCCGACAAAGAATCCGGACTAATAACCGCCGGCAGGATTTTAAGAAATATTGCCGGCATAGAAGTCGTTAATTTAGATAGAACCGACGTATTGAGGCATAAACTCGTCCAAAATATAATAAGAGCATATGAAACGAACGAAATTTCTAGAATTCCTAAAAAATAACACCGTAGAAATTAAAAACCGTTATTCCCCTCTTTTAATCATTCTTTTAATATCCGCTATATTTTTAACTTTTTTACTTTATAATGGGTTGGAGTTTATTAAAAATAAGTATAAGGCAGGTGAAATATCGACAAAAACGATTATAGCCAAAAAAGGTTTTAGATACGTAAACGTAAAAGCTACGAATGCCTTTCTAAAAAATAAAATAGATAAAAGCCCGGCCGTATATCTGTACTATCCCGAAGTTAAAGAAACCCTTGCAAGAAAAATAAAAAGAGCTTTTGCCTTTGCCAGGTCGTATAAGGGCAGTCATGCGCTTAATAACCAAAATATGGAAATATCGGAAAATATATTTCTTTCTAAATTGGGTGTTAAATTGCACAGGACAGTTCTAAATGAGTTTTATTATTTAAATTATAATAAAAATATCGAATCGTATATTTTGAAAATAGCTGCAAGTATTTACAATAAAGGAGTTTTATCCGCGCTACCGGCTGGAAATAAAAAAATCGAAATTAAAAACGTAATAACGAACAGGCGAAAAATTATTAGTTACCCGCAAATGTTTTTTACTTTAAGAAAAGAAAAAGGTTTTGCTTATTATTATACCAAAGAATATCTCGGTTTTTTGCCTTCCTATATGCAAAACGATATTTACGGTTTAGTTTACCGGATTATAAAACCCGACATAGTTTATTCAAAATATCTTACGCTAAAAAAAATTGAAAGCATTAAAAAGGAAAACGAGCCTATTTATATAAAAGTAAATAAAGGAATGCTCCTTATAAAAGCTGGAGGACTAATAACTAAGTCGAAAGCACTCGAACTTAATACTTATTATGCCGAATTTAAACTAAAAAACAATATACCGTCGTTAATCGGACTATTTCTTATCATAACCATGCTGTTGTCCTTATCTTATGCATTTCCTTATAAGTATATAAGAAAATTTAGGACTACTCTGGATTTTAAAAATATAGTTTTTATAATTTCCATATTAATATTTTCAATATTTATGATTAAAGCCGGAATAATTTTTTCGGATGCCCTTTCGTTATATTTTCCTTTTATAAACAAGAGCGATATTTACTATTTAATCCCTTTTGCGTTTAGTCCTATGCTTGTAAGAATAATATTAAATTCCGAAGTGTCTATAGTTTATATAGCTCTTTTTTCTATACTTACCTCTATAATTTTTAAAAATTCTATATTTTTTATGATATATACTTTCGCGGGAAGTTTTATAGCTTCATATGAAGTTTTCGATTTTTCTTCCTGGGGGAGAGTGGTTAAGGCAGGAGTAATTACCGGATCTTTAAACTCTTTCATGGTTCTTGCTTTTGCGCTTATAAGACTCGATATTATAAGCGTCCAAAATATTTATGCTCTCTTTTTTGCGTTTCTATCCGGCATTACCGCTTCTATTACCGTTATAGGACTTATACCCCTACTTGAAAGAATATTCGATTTTACCACAGATTTTAAACTTTTAGAACTTTCAAGTTCAGGCAATCCCCTATTGAGGCAATTTTCTATTGTCGCTCCGGGAACGTATCAACATTCCATAATGACGGCCACGCTTGCCGAGTCCGCTGCATCGGCGGTTGGAGCTAACCCGCTTTTGGCGAGGGTTGCAAGCCTTTACCACGATATAGGCAAGATAACTAAACCGAACTATTTTATAGAAAATATAGCTAATTCCGAGAATCCGCACGATAAACTTGCCCCCACTATGAGCAGTTTAATTATCGCTTCGCATGTAAAAGACGGGCAGGAACTTGCAAAAAAATATAAACTCGGCAGTAAAATAGAAAGCATAATAAGCGAGCATCACGGTACGTCCATGATAGGCGCATTTTACGAAAAGGCTTTTAACGTTAATAAGGAAGCAAATATTTCAAAAGATACTTTCAGGTATAGCGGAAAAAAGCCTCAGACGAAAGAAGCGGGTATAATTATGCTGGCGGATTCCGTAGAAGCGATATCGAGGTCTATGGCCAATATATCTCCTTCGAGGCTCGAACTTATGGTTAGAAAAACTATTAATAGAATTTATACCGACGGCCAGCTCGATGAATGCCAACTCACATTGAAAGACCTTCATGTCATAGGAGATGCTTTCGTGAAAGTTTTAAATTCCATATTTCATCAGAGGGTTCCATATGCCGGAAGGAACGGGAAGGACGGCGATAAAAATGAAGCGGACGAAATCGATAATAAATATAACGGATACGCAAAAAAAGCTGAAAATAGATCCAAAGTCAGTCCGCTATATCGTTAAAAATTCTATAAAAAATCTCTATTGCGGCTCTTACGAAATAGATATAATTTTTTGTTCGGAAAGCTATATAAAAAAACTGAATAAAATTTATAGGGACCAAAATAAACCTACCGACGTGCTTTCCTTTGAAATAAAGGAATGGCAAGGAATGATTTTCCATATAGGCGAGATTTACATATCTCCTTCGGTTGCGCGGAGAAATTTTATTTTTAATAAAAATTTTTGGGAGAAAGCGGAATGGGTTATTTCCGGCGGGAAAGGCGTAAAGGGCGGCGGAATAACTCAATACGACAAAGAAGGTTTCGGCAAGGAGATTGCACTTTTGCTAA
The DNA here is from genome assembly GCA_027319095.1 of bacterium. GTDB lineage: Bacteria > SZUA-79 > SZUA-79 > Acidulodesulfobacterales > Acidulodesulfobacteraceae > Acidulodesulfobacterium_A. Next base: position 23,613 of record DAHVNW010000003.1, read on the forward strand.
TACACGGTATTTTACATATTTTCGGTTATTCGCACGACGAAGAACATGTCTTTGGTTTGGACGATCCGGGTTACGATAAAGATATGAAATATATGCAGAATTTTTTATATAAAAAATTATGAAATATAACGAAATAAAAGGGGATGGACTTAAGTCCATCCCCTTTCGGACGCAAAATCGTTTAGAATCTTTTAATGCGGCGATAGAAGGCATTCTATTGGTTACGAAGACCGAAAAAAACATGAGGATTCATTTCGCCATATCTATTGCCGCTATTTTCCTTGCCCTTTTTTTAAGAGTTTCCAAAACTGACATTATGCTGATATTCATTTCGGTTTTTTTTGTTTTATTTGCCGAAACTATTAATACTTCTATCGAATATCTTGCGGATTTCGTTTCCAAAGAACATTCCGCTAAAATTGCAGCCGTAAAAAATTTATCCGCCGGCGCAGTTCTTTTATCCGCATTCGGTTCATTTGTAGTGGGCTATATAATTTTTTCAAAATATCTTTATTATATGATATACTATACCACTAATATGATAAAAGCCGAAGGTTCCAATATCGCGATAGTAGTAATATCGATCGTTTTTGTCGGCATAATTATTATTAAGGCCTTATTTAATAAAGGAACGCCGCTAAGGGGAGGGTTTCCAAGCGGACATTCGGCAGTCGCCTTTTCGATATGGCTTACTATTTCTTTTTTGACTTTAAATCCCGTGGCGTCGCTTTTAACGTTTATACTCGCGTTTATTATTGCATTATCCCGCATAAGTAGCGGTATTCATACAAAAACAGAAGTCTTGACGGGAAGCATTATAGGTATTTTAATAACTGCTTTAATATTCAAGCTGTTTTACTTTTAATGCCAGATACTTCTAATAAGCCTGCTCAATAATAATTTTATTACTAAGGCGCCCAATCTATGAAAAATGAAAAAATAGAGCTTAAAGAGTTTAAAGAATTAATAGAAATAGTCAAAAAACTTCGCTCTAAGTGCGGTTGTCCATGGGACATGAAACAGACGGAGGAAACGCTTAAGCCTTATGTAATAGAAGAAGCGTACGAAGTTGCTGAGGCGATAAGTTCCGGAAATGAACATGAAATAATGGAAGAGCTTGGCGATTTACTTCTCCAGGTCGTATTTTTATCCGTTATATACCAAGAAAAAAATAAATTTTCGCTTGAAGACGTTATCAAAACCATAAATAAAAAAATGATAAGGAGGCATCCGCATGTTTTCGATAAAGACTTTAAGGTTAAAAAAGGCGAATGCCTAGAAGAAGTAATTTTACAAAATTGGGAAAGGATTAAAAAAGAAGAAAAGATCGAAAAGTCGAAAGGGATGCCTCAAATGCCGCAAAATCCTTCCGTTTACGTTTCAGAAACCATGCCTGCGCTCCACAGGGCATTTATGGTACAGGAAAAGGCCAAAAGAATAGGGTTAGATTTTGAAGACGCGGACGGTGCCCTAAATAAGGTTTATGAGGAAATTGCCGAACTGGAATCGGAAATCAAAAATAAAGCGGAAAAAAACAAGGAAAGCAATCCGGCTGAAGACGCGCAAAACGGCATAGAAGAAGAGTATGGCGATATATTGTTTTCCGCGGTGAATCTTGGGAGGCTATTGGGTATTCACCCTTGCGGCGCTTTAAATAAATCTTCTAATAAATTTATAAAAAGATTCGCTTATATTGAGGAGAATTTTTCCAAAAACGGAGACGGTGCTACGTTGGCGGAACTTGACTCAAAAAGCCTCGATAAATTATGGGAAGAATCAAAAAAAGCATTATAATAAAAGCTTCATCGGCATGCGTTTCGGGGATATTGACCGCTTTTTTGTTTCCTAATTTTAATTTTGAATTTCTTGCATGGATTTCCTTAATTCCTCTTTTGTATGCGGTTAAAAGCTCGAATAGTTTTAAAGAAGCTTTTTTTTACGGTTTTATATCCGGTATAGCTTCATATATAATAATATTGTATTGGATAGTATATACCGTTCTGGTTTTCGGCAATCTTCCGTATTATGCAGCCGTTTTTGCCCTGCTTATCCTTTCTTCCTATCTGGCTTTATATTTTGCTTTGTTTGCCGGGTTCGGCAAAATTTTATTAAATAATTTTAATAAGCTAAATATAATTTTAATTCCTTCATGCTGGGTATTTTTTGAGTTTTTTAAGTCGAAATTATTAACGGGCTTTCCGTGGGAAAATTTAGGTTTTTCACAGTATTTAAATCTTCCTTTTATACAAATTTCCAACGTAATAGGGGTTTTAGGGTTATCTTTTATCATAGTTCTTATAAATTATGCAGTATTTCATTTTATTTTTTATAAAGGTAAAATTTCGAGAAAGCAGGCTCTATTTGAATTAATTTTTGTTCTTTCGGTTTTTATTTTTATCGTTTCTTACGGATATTATAATATTTATTCCGTCCGCAAATTGCTTAAAAACAAAAAACCGGTAAAAGTCGCATTGATTCAAGGCAATATAGGAATGTTTCAAAAATGGAAAATTACTAAAAAAAGGACAACGTCTATTTACCTGAATTTAACTAAAAAATCCTTAAAATATAAACCGCAATTAGTACTTTGGCCCGAAACCGCCCTTCCTTACATAATATCTTTATATCCTTACTATTGGAATAAGGTAATGAGTTTTGCCGGGAAAAATAAAATTAATTTAATTTTAGGCGCTATAGGATTGAAATTTTTTGACGGAAAATACAGGTATTACAACAGGAGTTATATGTTTAGCAAATCCGGCTCTTATTCGTATTACGACAAACACCATCTCGTGCCGTTCGGAGAATATATCCCTTTTAAAAAGCAGCTCCCTTTTTTAGCGCACATCTTAAGGGGTGCAGGCATAGGAAATTTTACTGCCGGCAAAAAATTCAGGATATTAAAAGGCGGCAATATAAGGGCCGGTTCGATGATTTGCTACGAGGCGTATTTCGACTCGTTAGTCAGACATTTTCCTCAAAACGGTGCTAATGTTTTAATTAGCATAACCGACGACGCATGGTATGGAAGGACTTCGGCGCCTTACCAGGATATGTCTATGACAGTTTTTCCTGCGGTAGAAAACGAGAGATTCATAGCCAGAGCAGGAAATTCCGGAATTAGCGGGATAATATCTCCAACCGGAAAAATTTTGAAAGAAACTAAGATATTTAAAAGGACATATATAACTGGGCATATTAAATTAATTAGCAGAAAGACTTTTTTTTCTTTATATGGTAATATATTTGTTTATGCTGTAGATTATATTTTTGTTTTTTCGATAATCTTTATTTTTGTGCGGCGGCAAGCCGGCAAGATTCATAAGTCATAAATCTTAAATAGTTAAGATTCTTTATAATGCGGAGGTTTTTAATGTCAAATGAAATTACAAGTCAACTCTTAATAAATACCGCTTCTTTAGACAAAAGGTTAGAAGAACTCGAAGAAACATTAGAAAAGATGCGGAGGATGCTTTGAAGTATCAAAATTAGAATTGCGGCTTAAAGAAATAGAAGAAATTTCTTCAAAAGAAGATTTTTATAAAGATATTTCTTTTTCAAAAGGGATATTGATAGAAAAATCGGGGATAGAGAACAGGTTAAAGCCTTTTTACTCTGTGTACGAAGAATTTAAAAGCATTAAAGAATTATACCTTCTTTCCAAGGAAGAAAACGACGAAAATATGCTCGCGGATATATCGGAAAGCATTAAATCTTTGGAAAAAGCCGTCAGTGATTTAGAAATAGATACCACGCTTTCAGGAAAAGACGATAAGCTGAACGCCATAGTCGAAATTCATGCGGGTTCCGGCGGGACGGAATCTATGGATTTTGCGAATATGCTTTTGAGGATGTATTTAAGATGGGCGGAGCAGAAAAAATTCAAGGCTCGGATTATGGAATTTAATGCTGGGGAAGAAGCTGGAGTTAAGAGCGCTACATTCATTGTCGATGGAAAATATGCCTACGGTTATCTTAAAGCCGAAATCGGCGTTCACAGGCTCGTAAGAATTTCCCCTTTCGACGCAAATAAAAGGAGGCATACGTCTTTTGCTTCCGTTTTCGTTTATCCGGAAATAGACGATAATATAGATATCGTTATAGATGAAAAGGACGTAAAAATAGATACGTACCGTTCCAGCGGCGCTGGCGGACAACATGTTAACACTACCGATTCAGCCGTCAGGCTGACCCATATTCCGACTGGAATAGTAGTCGCCTGTCAAAACGAACGGTCTCAGCATAAAAATAAAGAGGCTGCCTATAAACTTTTAAGAGCAAGACTTTACGATTATTACAAAAAGAAAAAGGAAGATGAGGAAGATAAAATCAATAAAACCAAAAAAGAAATATCGTGGGGTTCCCAGATAAGGTCTTATACGCTTAACCCGAACCGCTTAATAAAAGACCACAGAACCGGGGTAACAATTTACGACGATAAGAGCGTTTTTGACGGCGGCATAGACGAGTTTATAAGCGCTTATCTGCTTGGCGTTAGAGCTAAAGAATAATAAATAATAGTAATATCGCCTTTAAACGTTCCCATAGGTAATTTTGGGCAAAAGGAGGATGAATTGGATCAGGAATTAAACATTATAGAAAAAAACAGGATAGATAAATTAAAAAAATTAAGGGAAAACGGCATTAATCCTTTTTCCAATAAATTTGAAAAAAAAGAAAATATAAAAAACATTAAAGAAAAATACGGTAGCAAGGATAAGGATTTTTTTGAGAATAACAGGACGGAAGTAGAAACGGCAGGCAGGATTATAATTATAAGAAGCTTCGGCAAAGCTTCTTTTTTCAGGCTTAGAGACGGTTTTGGAGAATTGCAGTGTTATATTCAAAAAGACGGATTAGAAGCAAAAGACTTCGAACTTTTTAGCGAATATGTAGACGCCGGCGATATATGCGCCGTAAAAGGGCATCTTTTTAGAACAAAAACAAACGAATTAACTATAAAAGTCGAGCATTTAGAAATATTAACGAAATCCGTTTTGCCCCTGCCCGAAAAATGGCACGGACTTAAAGACATAGAATCGCGTTTCCGCAAAAGATACGTCGATTTGATAGCTAATTCGGAAGTTAGGGAAATTTTTAAGAAAAGAGCCGAAATTATTAATTTTATCCGTTCTTTTTTAAATTCTTACGACTTTCTGGAAGTAGAAACGCCTATTATGCAGGCAAACCCCGGCGGAGCGTCGGCAAAACCTTTTAAAACCCATCATAATGCTTTAAATTTAGACCTTTATATGAGAATAGCGCCTGAATTATATTTAAAAAGATTAGTTACGGGCGGCTTTGACAGGGTTTACGAAATAGGAAGAAATTTTAGAAACGAAGGAATTTCGATAAAGCATAATCCTGAATTTACCATGCTTGAATTTTATATGGCGTATACGGATTATAAATATTTGATGAGTTTCGTCGAAAAGATGCTTTCTGAATTATCCATGCACATCTGTGGCTCTTATACTATCGATTATGGAGAAGAGAAGTTAAATTTCGAACCTCCGTTTAAAAGAATTAAGTTAAAAGACAGCCTCGTCGAAATAGGAGGATTTAAGCCGGACGAAATCGATTCCGCCGATAAAGTTTTTGGACTTCTATCAGCGAGAAATACGCAGGGAATTAGTAAAACAGACGCCCTTGGGGAACTCTTGACAATCTTATTCGACGAGATAGTCGAACCAAAACTGATTAACCCGGTTTTTATTACCGATTACCCTATAGAAAGCTCTCCTCTTGCAAGAAGGAACGATATTGACGAAACCGTCGCCGACCGGTTCGAGCTTTTTATTGCAGGAAGGGAAATAGGAAATGCATTTTCCGAACTTAACGACCCGCTAGAGCAGGAAGAGCGTTTTAAATCGCAGGTGGAAGCAAAAATTAAAGAGGGTTTGCCGGCGGAAACGGACAATGATTATATAGAGGCTTTGAAACAGGGGCTGCCTCCAACCGCGGGATGCGGAATAGGCATAGACAGGGCGGTTATGCTTCTCACTAATTCCTATTCCATAAGGGACGTTATATTATTTCCTTTGCTTAAACCTATAAAATAAATAAAATACCCACATATGAGTTTTCATACTAAAATTGCCCTTCATTATTTAAGGCCGAAAAGTAACTCTTTTATTTCTTTGTTGAGTTTTATTTCGATAATTGGTATAATGATTGGCGTAATGGCTTTAATAGTCGTTATCTCGGTTATGAGCGGCTTTGACCATGCCTTAGAAAAAAAAGTAATAGGAATAGAATCGCAAATTATAGTTTTAAATTATAGCGGCTTTTTAAATAATTATAAAAAATCCGTTAAAAGGATATATTCCGTTAAAGGCGTAAAAAGCGCTTCCCCGTTTATATATACGGATGTTATGATTTCTTCGGCATCAACTTCTACTGGAAGCGTTTTAAGAGGAATAGACGTAAAAACCGAAGAGAAAGTTACCGATTTAAAAAAATATCTAATTCATGGAAATTTATCCGGTTTAAATTATAAAAATAAAAACAAAATAGTTCTCGGCAAAGTTTTGGCTCAAAATCTGGGAGTTTCCGTCGGGGGCAAGGTAACGATTATTTCTCCTGAAGGACAAGTAACTCCCTTCGGGGTTATGCCTAAAACGGAAAAGTTTACCGTATGCGGAATAATAGACAGCGGAATGTATAATTACGATTCGACCTTTTCTTTTATTTCCATAAAAAATGCGCAGACTTTTCTCGGCTTATCCCATAAAACCGCTACAGGCATCGAAGTTAAACTCGATAATCCAAGCTTTGCAAATAAATTTGCAAAAAAGATAGCGAGTAAGCTGAATAATATAAAAACTTCCCCGTCTTATTATGCGTTGAGTTGGGAAGAACTAAATAAAAATCTGTTTTCCGCTATAAGATTAGAAAAACTTACGATGTTCGTAATATTATCCCTTATAGTCTTGGTGGCTGCGTTTAATATTATTTCGACACTTATAATGGTCGTTATGGAAAAGAGAAAAGATATAGCTATATTAAAATCTATCGGGGCAAGCTCCAAGGATATAATGGTTATTTTTATTGCGCAAGGAGTTACGATAGGTTTCATCGGAACAATTTTAGGTTTGGCTTCCGGCTTTTTAATAGGATATTTAGAAAAAACTTACCATATAATAAGCCTTCCGCCTTCGGTTTATTATATAACCGCGCTTCCAATCAGAATGACTCCCGAAGAGTTTATAGTTATAGGTTCGTCATCGATTTTTCTTAGTTTTGCGGCGACCCTTTACCCTTCTTTTAAAGCCAGCAAAATAGATCCTGCGGAGGGTGTCAGATACGAGTGAAAAATATGGCCGAAAAAAATAACGGTATTGCCGTTTCTTTAAAAAAAGTCGTCAAAACATTCAAAACAGGCGAGGAAACCGTTAATATCTTAAATGAAGCCGATCTTGAAGTCAAAGCCGGAGATACGCTTGCGGTAACCGGGGAGTCCGGCACAGGCAAGAGCACGCTTCTTCATATTATAGGCACTCTCCTTAAACCGGATTTGGGCAGCGTAGGATACTTCGGTATTCCGGATATATACAATTTTTCAGACTCCAATCTTGCGCGTTTTAGAAATAAAAATATAGGCTTTGTTTTTCAGTTTCATTATCTGTTGAATGAATTCAGCTGTATAGAAAATGTAGCGATGCCTTTATTTATAAGAAAAGAGAAAAAAGACGATGCTCTTAAAACCGCCAGGGATTATCTTTGCGAAATGGGACTAGAGAAAAGGCTTAACTTCAAACCTTATATGCTTTCCGGCGGCGAACAGCAGAGGGCTGCCGTGGCCAGGGCATTAGTATGTTCTCCCGAAGTTATATTAATGGACGAGCCTACTGGGAACTTAGACCCTGCGCATGCCGGAAAACTGCATAATATTATCATAGACCTTAATAAAAAATACGGCAAGACTTTAGTCGTAGTTACGCATGACAAGGATTTTTCGGACATGATGCGCCATAAAATTAAAATTACCGGCGGAATGATCGAACATATAAATTGACATAAGATTTAATATTTGATAGTTTATTAAAATGAAAATTTTGAAAAAACTTCACGAGGCCGAAGGCCGAGAGCGAAGCGGTAACGTTTTAAAGCCGATATTTTTAGTAATTGCAGTCTCGTGCATTTTGATTTTTAATGCCATAAACGTTTATGCCGCATTAAACAACAAAAACATCTGGACAGGTTTTTTTTATCAAAAAGGCTCCCCTTCTTTTGTTAGCATAAAAAATTCTTTTTCGCTCGCTTTGAAAAAATATTTAAATTCCGGAAAGCCGTATTTCCTTTTTGCTTATGCGCCGCTTAAAAAAAACGTTTATTTTAATTTTAATAAAAAAATAAATTTAGTCCGGATAAAAAAGCTAGGTTTGGCCTATCATTCAAACTATATAATTACCGGAAGCATCTCAAAAATAGGGTCGAGCTTCACTATGCATGCAATGGCGATAGACATTGCCGACGTTTATAAATCCAAAACCTTCAACTATTCCGGCAACGGAATATCAGGTTTAAAAAAAGACGCAAATTTATTATCCAGAAGGGTTGCAGGTTTTATCTATAGATATATAAGCAAAAAGCGGTTGCCTACGCGCCGTCAGAAGGTTAATAAGATTATATATGCCGTCAGGGTCAAAGGCAATATAAGGGTCGGAGCCGGATATATAAGGAACCGCATTAAAATAAAAAAAGGCGGACGCTACTCTATCGAAAAAATTAACGAAAGCATTAAAACGCTTTATAAAACCGGATATTTTAAGAATATTTTAGTAAGCGTTTCTCCGCATAACAATAAACTTATCGTTACTTTCATAGTTTCCGAAAGGCCGTTTATTAAATCGGTTAAATACGCCGGAAACGGCTCTGTTCCGATTAAAAAAATTAAAAAAATTATCAATCTTAAAGCTAACGAACCTTACAGTTCGTATGAAACGAGCAAAGCCGTTAAGATTTTAAAATATATATATTCCGCAGAGGGCTACTATAACGCAAAAATTAGGGTAAAGAAAAAAACTTTAACCGGAAATTATGTTTACGTTAATTTTATAATAAGCGAAAATTCGCCGGTAATGGTTAGAAAAGTTGAATTCAGGGGAAATGAATCTTTTCCTTCAGGTAAACTTGCCGGAATAGTCGGAATTAAAACTATAAATATTTTAACATGGATAACAGGCGCCGGAAAATTTAAAAAAGCGAAATTGAATAACCAGATTATTAAATTATTGAGTTTCTATTATAATCACGGATATATAGACGTCAGCGTTAAAAAGCCGGAATTTATATTTTCAAAAAATAAAAAATTCGTTACTATCGTAATAAGAATAGTTCAAGGTCGCCAATACAGGATTTCCAAAGTAAATCTTATTATAAAAGGGGTAAAACAAAATTCTAATGAATATCTTGAAACGCGCAAATTTATAATAACGAAAGCTGGTTCTATTTTTAACAGGAAAAATATCGAAAAAGAAATCTTAGGCATAACGAAATTTTTTACCGATAAAGGCTATGCGTTCGCTAACGTGGAGCCTTCAATTAGAATCAATCGTAAAACCAGCGCGGTTAAAGTATCGTTGATAGTTTACAGGGGCAAAATAGCAAAGTTCGGGAAAATTACTATTGTCGGTAACGATATTACATACAGTTATGTTATATTGCGGGCTCTTGTTATATATCCCGGCGAAAAATATAATCCCAGGCTGATAAAAATATCGAGGCAGAATTTAAAAAACCTGAGTTATTTTAAACATGTAACTATAACCACGGAAAAAGTTTCAGGGAAAAACATATTAAACTTAATAGTTCACGTTAAAGAGCAAAACACGGGAAAATTTACGATAGGCGGCGGTTACAGCTCCGCGACGTCTTTTATGGCGATAACGTCTATTTCCGAATCAAATATCTTTGGAACGGGAATTTCTGCCTCCATAAACGTTCAGGCAGGCGGACCGTATCAATCATATAGCTTTAACATCCTGCAGCCTTATCTTACTTATCTTTTTGCCAGGCCTTTATCGTTTAATCTTTCCATGTACGACACTTTTAATTCGCTGTATTACGAGTTTGCCTATCGTTCCGTCGGCAGTTCGGTGACTTTTGGTTATCCTTTGTACGGAAATATATTAACGGAGTATTTCCGCTATCTTATAGAACAGGACAATTCGGTCATAATACCCGGACTTACGAATATACTGCCTCAGGGAAAAGTGACTACGAGCGAGGTTTCTTTAACGACGGTTTACGATACTTTAAATAATCCTATAGTTCCTACCTCTGGCAACATGGATAGTTTTAGAATAAGTTACGCCGGTCCTCCTATCGGCGGAGACGACGATTTCGTTAAATACGTGGCGCAGGCTAACCATTATATACCGTTGTGGTGGGGCACATCTTTTATGCAGGGTGCTCAGTTAGGCTATATTACTGGAACTAATTCCTCTTATCCCTTGCCTATTTATCAGCGTTTTTTCGTAGGAGGCATAATGAATAACTATCCTCTTATGGGTTTTATGTACGATTCCGTCGGTCCTTCAGAAAACGGCAATCTGATAGGAGGAACTAAAATGTTTACCGTTCAGGCAAAATATTTTATACCTATACTTAAAAAAATGAAGTTTTACGGATTTTTATGGTGGAATGCTGGTAACGCATGGCTTCAAAGCGAACCTGTATTTCCTATAAGTCTTGTACAGGCAGCCGGAATAGGTTTTAACTGGTATTCTCCTTTTGGTCCTATTACCATTACTTATGGAGAAATTCTCGGCTCTTCTATTAACGGAAATAACAAAACAAGAATTCAGTTTAGTCTTGGCGCGGGATTGCCAGGAATTTAAAGGTTGGACGATATTTATACAAAATAAATAAACGTTTTAGGTAGTAAAACATTAAATAAAAATTAAGGAGACTTGTGTATGAAAAAATTTATTTTTAATCTTAGCCTTGCGGTTTTTTTAGTATTAACGGCATCCGTAATTTTAGGCTCAGCCCGCGCTAACGCTGCCGGTTCGGATATTGCCGTCGTCAATATGCAAAAGGTAATTGCTACCTCAAATCAGGGAAAAGCGGCGCAAAGCAAATTGAAGGGATTGGTTTCAAAATATAACGCAAAACTGCTTGCAATGAGAAAAAAAATTTCGGCTGTTCAGGCAGATTTGAAAAATAACGGTTCGATTATGTCTGCAAGCGAAAAGGCTAAAAAAACAAAAGAGTTTGAAACGGATATTTCAAATTTCAGAACTGAAGAAAGTCACGTTCAGGGAGTTATTTCGCAAAAAAGGTTTGAATTGCTGAAAGGAATAGTAGATAAAGCTACTTCTATTGTTGGCGCTATCGCCAAAAAAAATGGTTATATTCTTGTAATTGACAGCTCTGGCGTTATATATAGGGTAGAATCGGTAGATATTACCAGTGAAGTATTAAAACAAATGAATTAAAAATAATTAAAAAATACGAAATTATGCACTTGACAAAGCAATAGTATTTTTTATAAGAAACATGGATTGTTTCCGTCTTTGCCTGCATAAAAGCCGTTGGCTTTTATAAACTCAGTCAAAAATATATTCGCAAGTCGGCTTTATAAACGCAGTAAAATATATTTTCGCAATGACGGCCTGTTTCGTCGTCGTAAGCGAAGCCAAGCAATCTATCGTCAAGTTAATAATTCCAAAATAAGCTTTATTTATGCTGCTTAAAGATATTATTTCGAAACTGTCGTTAAAAGCATTGAGTCCGTTTCCCGAAGATTTGCAAGTTTCGGGAATTGGCTCCCTTAACGCGGCCGAAGCCGGTCAGATTTCATTTATAACAAGCCGCAAATACAAAGGGGCTCTTGCCGGGACTAAAGCCTGCGCAGTTATAATGGATTACGAATCCTTAAAATCCGAACTGCCTGAAGGGATAAAATTTATTATACTAGATGCTAAAAATCCTTATTTAGCTTTTGCACGGGCATCGCAAATTTTTTATAAGCAAAATAAATACGGCGTTCATAAATTTGACGGCCTGTTTTTCATCGATGAAACTGCCGTTAGAGGCGAAAATACGGTTCTTTTTCCCGGTGTTTTTATCGACTCAGGCGTTAAAATGGGCGATAACTGCATAATAATGAGCAATACCGTTATCGGTAAAAACGTCGTAATAGGAAATAACGTTAAAATATATCCCAACGTTACCGTTTACGACGGTTCTAAAATCGGAAACGGCTGCATCATACATGCCGGTTCGGTTATAGGCAGCGACGGTTTCGGATATGCAAGGGGCGCAGACGGTTATGTGAAAATAATTCATTCAGGTTATGCCGAACTCGAAGATAACGTCGAAATAGGGGCAGGCGTGACTATAGACAGAGGGGCGGTCGATTTCACGAAAATAGGAGAAGGAACTAAAATAGATAATCTTGTTCAGGTTGCCCATAACGTAATAATAGGAAAAAATTGCGCGATTGCGGCGCAGACCGGAATAGCCGGCAGTTCCAGAATCGGAGACGGCGTTACGATGGGAGGTCAGGTGGGCATCGCCGGACATATTTCTATAGGAAACAACGTTATGATTGCCGCGCAGTCCGGAGCAGCTCACGACATAAAAGACAATGAAATAATATCCGGCTCCCCGGCTTTTCCCATAAAAGAATGGCGGAATTCGGTCGTGCTTTTTAAAAAGCTTCCGGAACTTTTTAAAAAAGTTAGGGATATTTCTAAAGTAAAGGATTAAAAAAATGAATAGAGAAGAGAGAGAAAATTCAAAAGACGGCGAAATAATAGATATAAAAGAAATATTAAATCTACTTCCCCATAGGTATCCTTTTCTCATGATAGACAAAGTAATATCTTTGCAACAAGGAAAATCTATCGTAGCCGTTAAGAATACCACGATAAACGAACCGTTTTTTCAAGGACATTTTCCAAGTTATCCGGTTATGCCGGGAGTTCTTATTTTAGAGGCTCTTGCCCAAGCCGGAGGCATTCTTGCTTATAAAACCGAAGGAGACGACGATTTAAAAGATAAATTAACGTATTTTATGGGTATAGATAAAGCAAGGTTCAGGAAGCCGATTTTTCCGGGAAGTACGATAATTCTCAACGTTGAACTTATTAAGAAAAAGCAGTTCGTCTGGGTTTTCGGCGGCAAGGCTGAAGTGGAAGGAAAACTTTGCGCTGAGGCCGAGCTTATGGCGACTTTTATTTCCAAATAAACTTCAGGAAAGAAATAAAATTTATAAATGTATATTATATTAACAGTATTATATATAATCCAAAAATTTAGTTAACCTTAATAAAATATAAAATTTTATGTTCGATAAAACTGCGATTATTTATCCCGGGGCTGAAATCGACGAATCTACGGAAATTGGCCCTTTTTGCGTAATCAAAGACCGCGTCAAGATTGGAAGAAACAATAAAATTGCTTCTCATGTCGTTATCGAGGGAAATACCGAGATAGGCGACGGCAATAAAATTTTTCAATTTGCTTCTATAGGTTCGGTTCCGCAGGATTTAAAATATAAAGGGGAAGACACAAAGCTCATTATAGGCAACAATAATATTATCAGGGAATATGTTACAATGAATCCTGGAACCGTCACGGGAAATGAGGTAACTACCATAGGAAGCGATAATTTGTTTATGATGCATGTTCATGTGGCTCATGACTGCATTATAGGAAATAAAAATATATTAGCTAATAATGCTACTTTAGCCGGACACATAGAGATTCAGGATTATGTCATTCTCGGAGGTCTTTGCGCTGTTCATCAGTTTGTTAGAATCGGCGAGTCTGCGCTTATCGCCGGAGGTTCCATGGTGGTCCAAGACATTCCGCCTTATCTTGTCGCATCTGGAGACAGGGCTAAAATCTACGGTATTAACAGAATAGGCTTGGAAAGAAGAGGGTTTCCGAAAGAAGATATAGAAAAAATAAAAAATGCCTATAAGATTTTATACAGGTCTAAAGTTACCGCTAAAGTTGCGGTTGATCGAATAAACGAGGAACTGGGCAAAACCGATAAAATCGAAAAATTTACTACTTTTATTGTAAAATCCAAAAGAGGCATTACAAGATAAGGAGCGCCTTCATAAACCGCTTTTGAGAAATGTAACCGGTTTCAAATCGGCTGCAGGCAAAATTTGAATTATGGAAAATAAAAATATAGGTATAATCGCCGGTTATGGAGAGTTTCCGTTAATATGCATAGATGAATTAAAAGCTGCAGGGTATTCCGTAAAAGTCTGCGCTATAGAAGAGGAAGCTGATAAATCGCTTGCCGGACGAACCGGCTCGATTATATACATAAGCGTAGGGCAGCTTGGAAAGTTGGTAAATTTTTTTAAATCGGAAGGCGTAAGCGAAGTGATAATGGCCGGGAAAGTGCGCAAAACCCTGATGTTTAAAAAAATAAAACCGGACATAAAGGCCATAACTCTTTTTTTGTCCCTCAAAGACAAAAAAGACGACACTATTTTAAACGCAATTTGTAATTTTTTAGAGAAGGAAAACATTACGATAGTTCCGCAAACGCAGTATATTTCATCCGTTTTTTTAACTAAAGGCGTTCCGTCTAAAAGGAAGCCTGCAAAAAAAGAGATGGAAGACATAGAGTTTGGAAAAAATGCCGCGCGGCTGATTGCAGGCGCTGATATCGGCCAGACAGCCGTAATTAAAGACAATTCTGTTATGGCCTTAGAAGCTATCGAAGGAACGGACGAAGCTATAATTAGAGGGGGAAAGCTTGCAAACGGAGGAGCGGTAGTCGTTAAAGTCAATAAGCCAAATCAGGATTTAAGGTTCGATGTTCCGGCCGTGGGGCAGGATACCTTAGATGCTCTTATTGCCGTAAACGCTTCCTGTATAGCTTTTGAGTCCAATACGATAGTTTTACGAAAAGAAGAATTTATTAAAAAAGCCGACCAGGCTAATATTGCCGTTTATGTTTTTTAATACGGTTCTAACCTTTTAATATGTCCAAAATACTTGTAGTTTCAGGAGAGCCTTCCGGAGATGCATTTGCTTCCGGCTTAATATCGTCATTAAAAAAGACAGGCGAAAACATAAGTATTTATGCAATGGGAGGAGAAAATTGCAGGAAAGCGGGCGCAGAGTTAATAGCCGATATTAAAGAATTGTCCGTAATGGGCTTTGTCGAAGTTCTTTTTAAATTAAAAGATATAAAAAAGATATTAAACAGGCTTTTTGAATGGATTAAATTAAATGAGCCTGCCGCAATTATTCTAACCGATTTTCCGTCTTTTAATTTTAAAATAGCAAAATTTGCAAATCAATTTAATATTCCAGTCGTTTATTATATCCCGCCTAAGATATGGGCATCCAGATACGGCAGAATAAAATTCATTAAAAAATATGTAAAGTTAGTTATAACTATTTTTCCATTCGAGCAAAATATTTATGAAAAAGAAGGCGTGAAATCTTATTATTTTGGAAATCCATTATATGTTTTGCATAACGAAGACATGAAAGCATCTAAAATTAAAGAAGGAAAAAAAGAAAATAAAGAAGAAGGCGAAAAAGAAATAAATTTAAAAGGCAAATATCCAGTAATTACGATTTTGCCGGGTTCGAGAAAAACCGAGCTTAAATATCATTCAAAGCGCATAATAAAATCTATTATTTTAATAAAGAAATTTTATAAAGACGCTTTTTTTATTTTTCCTTTTAGAAAAGAAATAGATTCGTCGTATTTCGGGTCGGCTTTAAAAAATAGCGGCAAAATATCCGGTAATTGGTATGCTTTTACGGATTCCGTCGGTTTTGCGTTTTCTTCGAGCGATTTAATAATCGCCGCCAGCGGAACGGCTTCCTTAGAAGCTTGTTTTTATGAAAAGCCGGTTATAATATTTTATTATTTGAACTATTTAACCTATATTTTAGCTAAAATATTGGTTAAAATAAAATATGCAGGGCTCATAAATATATTGGCCGGGGATTTTGTGGTCCCCGAACTTATTGAATCTAAATTTAAGCCTAAAAATGTTTTTAAAGAAGCCGATAAATTTTTAAAAGAAGAAGATTATAGGAAATCCGTCGTGAATAAAGTATCATTGGTAGTTTCGACGCTCGATAAAGGCGTCGACCCTTTCGATTCCGCCGCCTCGGTTATTTACGATAATATATTAAAAAATTTAAAAAATGTTTAAAAAAGAAAATTTTAAAAAAGATTCGGCGGTTTTAAGAAGGTTTTTGCCGTATATAATGCCGTATAAAAAGAAGCTTATTTTAGCGGTAATAAGCATGGCCGTCGTTTCGGCTTTGACCGGAGCGCTTGCATATATAGTAAAACCGCTTATAAACAATATATTTATAACCAAAAGCTATACCGAGCTTATACTTATACCTCTTCTTGTAATTTTAATATTCGTCGTTAAAAATATTTTTTATTATGCCGAATTTTATTATATCGGCTCGGTGGGGCAAAGCATTATAATGAGGCTAAGAGACGAAGCATATTCGGCTATAGTCAAATTTCCCGTGGCAAAATTAAATAAGCTTCCCACGGGCGTATTGATTGCCCGAATTACGTACGACATAAATATAATCCAAAGGACGGTATCCGATTCCGTAAGCGCGCTAATGAAAGACGTCCTGACTATAATCGTGCTTTTGGCGGTTGTTATATATATGGATTTTCAACTTGCGGTTGCCGTATTAGTTCTGTTTCCAGTCGTTATCTTACCTGTAACCCTGCTCGGCAAAAAAGCCAGAAAAACAAGCGCAGACACGCAAAACGAGATGGGCAGCATAACCAAGTTTTTAGACGAAACCGTATCTAACCTTCGCACCGTCAAAGCTTATAACATGGAAGAGTTTGAAATTTCGAGGTTTAAAAAATTGTCGGACAACCTCTACAGATTTTTTATGAGAATGACGAAAATCAGAGGACTCACGGTGCCTTTCGTAGAACTTATAGGCGGAATTTCCGTCGCCGTTATTATTTTTATCGGCGGACTTCAGGTTATAAAATTCGGATATACGCCCGGCAGTTTCTTTTCTTTTTTGACCGCTATTCTTTTGCTTTACGAACCGGTAAAGAGTTTGTCGCGTTTAAACAACAGCCTTCAGGAAGGCATTGCAGCGGGAACCAGAATTTTTAGCATTTTGGACGAAATACCGGAAACTCAGGGCGGCAAATTATCTATGCCTTCCGAAATTCAATCCCTTGAAATAAACGGCCTTTATTTTAGTTACGATAAATATAAAGATGAAAATAAAGAATCTTTACATTTCGACCTGAAAAACATAAATATAAAAATTAACAAGGGAGAAATAGTAGCCGTAGTCGGATATTCCGGGACGGGAAAAACGACTTTATCCATGTTGATTCCACGTTTTTACGAACCGGACGCCGGAGAGATAAAAATTAACGGAATAAACATTAAGGAATTCAATTTAAAAGAATTACGCGGCTCCGTTTCTTACGTTTCCCAAAACGTTGTCCTGTTTAACGAGACCATAAGGTTTAATATAGAATACGGAAGCCGGAATAAGACGTTAGGCGATATAATAAGCGCGGCTAAATCGGCATTTGCCCACGATTTTATAACTAGCCTTCCAAACGGATACGATACGATAGTCGATGAAGCCGGCTTAAGATTATCCGGCGGTGAAAAGCAAAGAATCTTAATCGCAAGGGCTTTTTTGAAAAATTCGCCTATTTTAATACTCGACGAGGCGACGTCGTCATTAGACGGCGATTCCGAAAAGAAAATACAAGAAGCCTTATTCGGTTCGGAAGAAAACCGAGCGTGGTTGTGTAAAGATAAAATAGTTTTATTAATAGCGCACAGGCTTTCGACGGTAAAACATGCTAGCGTAATCTATGCCTTCGAAAAAGGAGAAATATCCGAAAGCGGAACGCATGAAGAGTTAATAAAAAGGGGCGGGCTATATAAAAGTCTTTTAGCCCGACAGAACGAATAAAATCGAATAAATTTTTTGGTATGGAAAAAGTTTTATTTATCATTTATAACCTTCTTTTGTTGTTTTTATTTCCTTTTTTTTTCATCGCAATGCTTATTCTTGCGTTAACGAAAAATAAAAAAAGCGAAGGTTTCGTTTATAAGTTTTTCCCGTCTTTATTCAAGCCGCTTAAGAACGTTTCTTTTAAAGGCGGGGTATGGATTCATGCGGTATCTTTGGGAGAAATCAGAGCTTCCGTTTATTTTATAGAATTGTTGCAGTCCTCCCGCTTTAAAAAAGTATTTTTATCGGCCACTACTAAAACAGGCTACGAATTCGCAAAAAATAAATATAAGAATGACGGCGGCGTTTCGGTATTTTATTTTCCTTACGATTTTTATTTTTCTATTAAAAACATCTTAAAAATCATAAGCCCGTCTTTATTTGTTTCTATGGAAACGGAAATTTGGCCTAATTTATTTAGCGCTTTAAATGAAAAAAAAATTCCTATCGCTATCATAAATGCAAGAATTTCCGATAAATCGTATAAGCATTACTTAAAATTAAGCTTTTTTTTTAGGCGCATTTTTAAAAAAATTAATTTAGTCTTATGCATGTCCGAAAATTATAAGGATAAATTTATAAATCTCGGCGTACCGGAAGAAAATGTTAAGGCGACCGGAAATATGAAATTCGATTTAAATATAGGATTAGTCTCAAAGGACATTGAAGAAAAAAGCGAAAAATTAAAAAAAATATTCAATAAAGGAAAGATTGTAGCTGCCGGAAGCACCCATGCCGGAGAAGAAGAATTAATTATAAGTGCCGTATCGAAAATAAACGAAAAATATAAAGAAAATAAAGCATATCTTTTTATAGCCCCAAGGCATCCAGAAAGATTTGGCGAGGTTTCGGCCCTTTTAGAAAGAAGAGGTTTTAAGCACGCAAGGCTTTCTTCCATATATTCGGGAGAATTTTGTGGCAAGGCCGGTGCCTGTAGCGGCGGCGTAATGCCCGAAGAAAACGTGGGCGCCGTTAACTTTGGCAGCGGGCACGGCGGGCAATTCGAGGAAAACGGAGGCGAAGTAAATTTTAGCGGCGGCGGCGGCGATAGCATACCCGGTTTAAAATTGGGAACGCATATCGTTTTAGTGGATTTAATGGGGGAACTACTTACCGTCTATAGTATATGCAATGCAGCCTTTGTCGGCGGAAGCATGGTAAACGCCGGAGGGCATAATATCCTTGAGCCGCTATTTTTCGGCAAACCAGTAATTTTTGGAAATTACATTCAAAATTTTTCGGAAATAGCTCAGGAAATCGTTGACGTTAAAGCTGGAAGAATAGTAAGCTCCCCGCAGGAATTATACGACGCTTTAGTTTATTACATCTATGACGAAAACGCTTCGGAAGAAGCGTCTAAAAACGGAACAGCGCTTTTATCCCAAAATAAAGGCATAACCCGCAAAAATTTAGATTTTTTAGCCCGATACTTTGGTAACGGCAATCATGCTTAAAGCAGGGGTTTTTCGCAAAAGACGCAATAGCAGTTAAAAAATAAAAAAAGCCGGGCTATTTATTTTTTAATTAAATATGTGATAAAATTAATTGTAATGAATTTTGCAATTTTTTGAGAGTATTTTTTAGCTGGGAAATGCAATTTACGATACGCTTGCATATGTAAAAAAATTAAAAAAGGCCGGTTTTACCGATGAGCAGGCTGAAGTTCAGGCCGAAGAAATAGCGCGTGTTTTGAATGAAAATATAGCGACGAAAAAAGATTTGGAAAAGGGGTTAAAAGAGCTCGAATATAAGCTTAAATATCAAATAATTACCGCCGTGGGAGGTATGCTTGCAGGTGCGGTAATTATTATCGGCGTTTTAATAAAAATACTGCATTAAACTCTAAAATCAAAAAAATGTTGACAATAATGTCAAAACCTATTAAAATCATTTATTCAATTATTTTAAGTATCTCACAATCTTGAAATATGTTATTTTGCATAATAAAGTAAAGGAAAATAAAGGGGAATATCGATGGAAAATTACGCTATTATAACTTCGGGTTCAAAACAATACGTCGTTGCTTCGGGGGACGTCGTAAGAATAGAAACCTTAGGCAAGGAAAAAGGGGAAGAGGTAACGTTTACTCCAATAGCCGTTAAGGATAATAACGGACTTTTGACCGATAAGGAAGCATTAAAAGATAAAACCGTTACCGGCGCGGTCGTTAGAAACGGAAGGGCTAAAAAAATAGTCGTATTTAAAATGAAGCGCCGTAAAGACGAAAGGAAAAAAAGGGGACACAGGCAAAATTTTACGGAAGTCAGAATAACCGGTATTTCATAAGTATTTTTGGAAAAATATTATTTTGTTTCAATTTTAACGTTTAAAAGGTGATACTATGGCACATAAAAAAGCCGGCGGCAGTTCGAGAAACGGAAGAGACAGCAAGGGCCAAAGAAGAGGAGTTAAAAGATTTGGAGGTCAATTAGTTAAGCCGGGAGAAATTATCGTCCGTCAGGTAGGCTCTTCTTTTCATCCCGGAAAATATGTTAAATCCGGCAAGGACTACACGCTCTATTCCATAATAAAAGGCTTCGTTAAATTTCATGCCGGAAAAAGCAACCGGAAATTCGTTAGCGTTATCCCCGCGGAAGAGCAATAATTCCTTAATATAATAAGATTGTTAGAATTGCATATATTATATGTATAACAATTCGCTTAGAAATAATTAGAAAATAAGGAATAAGCTAAAAAAAAATCGGCAATATCTCATTAATATTATTGCCGGATTTATGGCTTATTATGCGTTTAGCATTTTAAAGTTTTATTTTCCCGCCGTTAACTTTATAAATATCAAAATTAATGTCAAGGCAAACTTAAAAATTTCCGATGAAATTCGTCGATAATGCCGTTATAACGATTGCTTCCGGTGACGGAGGCAGAGGCGCCGTCAGCTTCAGGAGGGAGAAATTTATCCCTAAAGGCGGGCCGGACGGAGGCGACGGAGGCGACGGAGGCGACGTAGTATTTGCAACATCCCACAACATAAGCAGCCTTCTAGATTTCAGGTATAAGCCGAGGTACTTAGCGGAAAACGGGGGCCACGGCTCTGGAAACAATAAAAAAGGCGGGGATGGAGAAGATATTATTATAAACGTGCCGGTAGGCACCATGGTTTTTGATTTGGAGTCCGGCGAAATTATTGCCGATCTTGCCTTAGACGGCGAAAAAGCAGTTTTGTTAAAAGGCGGTATAGGAGGTAAAGGCAACGCTTTCTTTAAGACTTCGACTAACAGAATACCCCGCTTTGCCCAGCCAGGAACAAAAGGCGTTACTAAAAAAGTAAGGTTAGTTCTTAAAAGCATCGGCGATATCGGCATAATAGGACTTCCAAATGCCGGGAAGTCCGCCCTTATTTCTAAATTGACAGGTTCGCGCCCAAAAATAGCGCCTTATCCGTTTACGACAAAAGCCCCGAATCTCGGCGTTTTTTTCGACGAGGAATCCAATAAAACTGTAACTTTGGTTGATATACCCGGCATAATCTCCGGCGCTTCCGAAGGCGCCGGCCTGGGCTTGAGATTTTTGAGCCATATCGAAAGGTCGGACTTATTGCTACATTTGATAGAAATAGGCACTATCGAAGAAATTAAACGCTCTTACGAAACCGTCGTTAAGGAAATAGCTGAATATAACCAAAAAATACTCGATAAAAAACGGATAGCGGCAATAAATAAAATCGATTTAATATCCGACGATAAAAAATTAAATAGCATAACAAAAGAAACCAAAAAGTTTTTCCTTAAGGAAAATATTAACGTATATTTCATATCCGCATATAACGGTACGGGGATAGACGAACTTACTGGCGGTTTAAATTTGCTTTTAAACAAAAAAGATATTGAGACATAATATAAAAATAAAATATAATAGAAATACGATGCGGCGGTTAACAAGATATTATTTGGAAATTAAGTGAAAAAGCTGACTGACTTTAAAAATTATTTAGATTCTAAAAAAAGAATAGTAATAAAAATAGGCACGCAGGTTCTTTTGAATGAAAGAGGAAAACCGTCTATTTATTCTTTTAGAAATATTTGCGCTTTCGCTTTCTCGTTGATTAATCAAAAAAAAGAAGTTATACTTGTTTCTTCCGGCGCTATAGCCGCGGGAAAGGATTTACTCGGCATAAATTCAGAATCCAATAATTTTTCTATTCCGCAGAAACAGGCGTTTGCCGCCTGCGGGCAACCCATTTTAATGGGACATTACGATTCGTGTTTCAAGCGTTACGGTATTAAAACGGCGCAAGTACTTTTAACCAAGGAAGATATATCCGTAAGAAAGAGGTTTACCAACGCCCGCAATACCATATATGAACTGTTGAATAACGGCGTTGTTCCGATAATAAACGAAAACGATACCGTTTCTTACGAAGAAATAAGATTTTCCGACAACGACCATCTGTCCGCGCTTATTTTAAATTTAGTTTGCGCAGATTTATTTATAATTCTTTCGAACGTTAAGGGGGTTTTCGATAAAAATCCTAATATTTATAAGGATGCAAAACCAGTAAGGGTAATAAGCGACATAAAAAGCTATATTAAAAATTTTAAAGATATTACCAAAAGTCCGTACGGCACCGGAGGTATGAACTCAAAGCTCTTTGCCTCTTTTATAGCTTCGAGCGCAGGCGTAGATACTGTTATCGCTTCGGGAAAAGACAAAAAAAGCCTCGGTGCATTGTCAGAAGGTAAATTAAGCGGTACTTTGGTGACTTCGTCCGAGTATAAAATAAACAAAAAGAAACACTGGCTTTTGTTCGGCATGGAAAAATACGGAGAGATAGTTATAGACGACGGAGCCGTCTCGGCTATATCCGGTAAGAACAAAAGCCTTCTTGCGAGTGGCATAACAGATGTAAAGGGCGATTTTAAAAAGGGGTGCGGAGTATATATAATAGATAAAAAAGGCGGCATCGTGTCTAAAGGCATATCTAATCTTGATTCAGAAGATATTTTAAAGATAAAAGGCTTAAGTTCGGAAGAAATAAAAAAGAAATTCGGCAAAGACAAAAAAAAATCTTACTTGGTGGTCCATAAAGACAAGATGGTTTCAAATATATAAATATAATTTTTTAAGGAGTAATTGCATATATTATGAATGCAGAAGAAAATAATGAAACCGTTGAAAATGCTACGGCTTCGCCTTCCATAAAGGAAATAGCCGAAAAGGCTTATGGAGCGAGCAGTTTAATCGCAAACGCCGGCTCTTCCGTAAAATTAAATATTCTTAAAACGCTTAAAGACCTTTTAATAAAAAATAAAAAACCGGTAGAGACTGAAAACGCCAAAGATATCGACAATGCAAGATTAAGCGGTTTAAGCAAAGCCATGATAGACAGGCTGACTATTTCGCAAAAGACATTTGATTCCATGGTTGATTCGATAGAAGACGTTATGAAAATTAAAGACCCGGTTGGAGAAATAGAAAATATAACGACGAGGCCAAACGGCCTTATGGTCGGCAAAATGAGGATTCCGCTGGGCGTCATAGGAATAATTTACGAATCGAGGCCAAACGTTACGATAGACGCTTCTATCCTATGTCTTCTTTCCGGCAACGCCGTTATTTTAAGGGGCGGTTCGGAAGCTATTAATTCGAATAGGATACTTGCCTCTTTAGTTTCCGAAAGCCTTGAAATTAATGGGCTTCCGCGCGAAATAGTTTCGATAGTTCCTTATACCGGCAGGTCTGCGGTAACCGAATTAATATCGCAGAAAAAATATATAGACCTTATAATTCCGAGAGGCGGAGAAGGCCTGATCTCATTCGTTACCGAAAATTCAAAGATTCCCGTCGTAAAACACGACAAAGGCGTCTGCCACATATACGTCGATAAATATGCAAATGTTAAGGAGTCCGTTGGCGTTGTCATAAACGCAAAAGTCCAGCGCCCTTCCGTATGCAATGCATTGGAAACTCTTTTGGTCCACGAGGAAATAGTAAATAATTTCATGCCGGAAATGCTTTCGGAACTTCGGAACAATAACGTGGAAACAAGGGTGAGCGGCGAAATTTTGCATATTTTTAAAAAAGATTTTAATTTTATAATCGAAGCGGCGGACGCCGACTGGGACTCCGAATATTTAAACCTTACTTTAGCGGTTAAAACGGTTAAAAATATGGAAGAGGCGATAAACCACATAAAACTCCACGGTTCTAACCATACCGAGTCGATTATGACGGAAAACTATTCACGTGCTTTGGAATTTATTAAAAAAGTAAACTCTTCCTGCGTCTTAGTAAACGCTTCCACGCGGTTTAACGACGGTTTTGAGCTTGGGCTCGGCGCCGAAATAGGCATATCCACTTCCAAGATTCACGCATTCGGACCTATGGGAGCAAAAGAGCTTACCACTGCAAAATTTATTGTCTTTGGGAATTACCAGAAGAGATTATAGGTCATTAAGTCACCGTTAGAAATTTTAATTAATATAGTTTAGTTATAGATTATACGCAGGTTAAATGCTATGAGGATAGGAATTTTCGGCGGAACATTTAATCCAGTTCATTACGGCCATTTAAGAGCAGCGGAAGAAGCCGCCGTGAAGTTTTTGGACAAAGTCGTATTTGTTCCCGCGCATATAACTTTGGATAAAGTTCCTGCGCAAGCCGTTAATTCTAAACTAAGATTGGAGATGATAAATATCGCTATAAAAGACAACCGTAAATTCGAATCGTCGGATATCGAAATAAAAAGGGGCGGAATCTCTTATTCTTACGATACCGTCGTCCAGTTCAAAAAAATGTATCCTGGAGACGAATTATATTTTATTGTCGGAGAAGATGCTTATAAACACATAAAAAGTTGGAAAAATGCTTCGGCTATCCTTAACGAAATCAATTTTATCGTGGTAAGCAGGTCAAAATTGGGATTTAAAAATTTAGCAAAGCTTGCCGGTTTTTTACCCGATAATTTAAAAGAAAACATCGTAATCGACTATAACGGGAATAGATTTGCCATGCATAGAAACATAGCCGTATATTTTTTAAAAATTACCGTGCTGGATATTTCCTCAACGGATATAAGAAATAATTTTAAAAATAATATTTCTAATCTCTTTTTGTTGCCAAACGAAGTTATTAAATATATAATAAATAATAAGCTATATTCATAATTCAAACGCAGGGCGTAAACTATCGAAACTTTAAAAAGCGGCAGAAAGCCGCTTAAAAGAACGAATGAAAATATAAGGTCCATTATCGGCTTGCTTTTGGAAAAAAAGGCGCACGATATTTTAGTCTTAGACGTCCGAAAAATATCCGGAATAACCGATTTTATAATTATCGCGGGGGGTTCGTCCGACAGGCATCTTAACGCTATTGCGGAAAACTTGCTTTCTTCCTTTAAGCAGAAACCAATCGGACAAGAAGGTTTTTCTATTCCGGGCTCCCGCTGGACAGTAATAGATTACGGAAGCATGGTGATACATTTAATCCATGACGATTTAAGGCCATATTATAATATCGAAGGCTTATGGCCGGAGGCTAAAGAATTAATGGTCGAAGCCTCCCGAAAAAAATAATAATGGGAAAAAATAATAATGCGGTTTAAATTTATATGTATATTATAACTATAATTATCGCTATACTTGTGCTCATAGCATTTTTCGAGTATCTTTATGCGTTAAACCCCCAGATGGTACCTTTGCATTATGCTCCGGGTCAACATCACATATTAAACGGCTATCTTATAATTTATATATTTTCCGCTTTCTTAATAGGCATAGCGCTTATTATAATAATCGATTTGTTGAAAGATTCAATCTCTGGAATTAAGAATTTAATATATAGAAGGTCGCAATATATAAAAACGGAATTGGATAATTCCGTCGCAAGGGCATTTGACGCCTATATTAAGGGACAATACGACAAAGGAATAGATTTAATTAAAAAATATTTATCGAATTATCCCGACAGTATCTCCGCTTATCTTCTTCTTGCGAAAATTTATAAGCATAAGGGAAACCTTAAAGAGTCGGAAAATACTCTTGCAAAAGTATTGAATATAGAAGAAGATAACGTAACGGCGCTTAACGAAGCGGGCAATCTTTATAAGCTCGGCAATGATTACGAGAAGGCCGTTTTCTATTTTAATAAGGCTCTGGAATACATGCCGGACAACCTATACGCAATTACTCAGCTCAGGGATATATTTATTAAAAGAGGGGAATGGAAAAATGCTTACAGGATGTCTAAATTATTTCTTTCTCAGTCGAAGGATAAAGAAATAAACAAAAAAGAAGAACAGTTAATGCTCGGGCTTAAATATGAATTCGGAAGATACCTTTTGGAATCGGAAAACGATACGGAGAGGTCTGAGAAAAGATTTAACCAGGTCTTAAGCCAAAATAAAAATTTTGTTCCGGCATATTTATCGCTCGGCGATGTGCTTATAAAAAAAGGAAAAATAAACGAATCTTTCGAATTATGGGAAAAAGCTTTTTTAAAAACAGGGAATTTAGCTTTAATTATAAAAATAGAAGATGTTTCCATTAAAGCGAATCATCCGGAGAATGTTATTAAATTCTATCAGGAGCTTATTCACGATAATCCTGAAAAATGGGAATACAGGCTATTCCTTGGAAAATTATATATAAGATTAGAAATGATAGACGACGCCCTTTCAAATTTGACCATTATTCCCGTATCCGTGTTTAAAGACGAATCCCTTAACTTGTTGCTCGCTGAATGTTATTTCAAAAGGGGAAAATATAATGACGCT
Source organism: bacterium (assembly GCA_027319095.1). Taxonomy (GTDB): domain Bacteria; phylum SZUA-79; class SZUA-79; order Acidulodesulfobacterales; family Acidulodesulfobacteraceae; genus Acidulodesulfobacterium_A. The sequence continues at coordinate 50,323 of DAHVNW010000003.1, forward strand.
TCGGTAAATTTTAGAAAAGCGCTCGAAAGCAGGTACCCTGTCAAACTGCCTTTTGTATGTTCGAACTGCGGCTTCACCGCTTATAATTATTCTTCCATATGCCCGTCTTGCAATCAGTGGAATACGTTTGACATAAAAACATCCGGAACACTTTATGAAACCGGTTCTAAAGACTATCTTAAAAATATAACTTCGGTAATTTCCCAATAGCAATAATAATAAAATGAGCGTTTTCGAAGAAAATTTCACATATCGGAAGCACGCGCCGAAGGGCGCACGCCGCTCTTGCGTGCCGAAGATGAAGCAAAGCTTCCGGGAGCGAAGCAGTAAAAAACATAAAAGGGCCGTTTTAATTATCTTGGACGGTTTTGGAATATCTTCGAAAGTTGAAGGTAATGCCGTAATCAATGCAAAGCCTGAGTTTATTAACTCGCTTTTTAAAAAATATCCATATGCCGAATTAAAGGCTCACGGATTAGACGTCGGGCTTCCCGAAAATACGATGGGAAATTCCGAAGTCGGTCATTCCAACACAGGCGCCGGGCGAGTGGTCATGCAGGATTTAACTAAAATAAACATCCTTATAAAAGAAGACAAACTTAAAGAAAATAAAGTCTTAATCGGGTTTTTAAAAAAAGTCGAAAAAAGCGGTTCGGCAGTTCATCTCATGGGACTGCTATCGGAAAGCGGCGTTCATTCAGAATTGTCGCATTTATTATACTTAATAAATTTTTTTTATAATAGCGGGGTAAGAAATATATATATTCATCCATTTCTGGACGGCAGGGATTCCCCGCCTCAAAGCGCGCCGGTTTTCCTGGACAAATTGATAAATCATATAAAACCTTTCAGAAATAAAGTATTTATCTCTACTCTTTGCGGGAGGTTTTACGCTATGGACAGGGATACCCGGTGGGACAGGGTTGAAACGGCTTTCGACTTGCTGGTTAATCTAAAAGGCGAAAAATTTGACGACCCCGTATCCGCCGTTAAAAGTTTTTATGAAAAAAACATAACCGACGAGTTCATGCCGGGAATAGTTATAAATAACGGATACGAAAATGGCGGCGGAATACAGGAAGGCGACGGCGTTTTGTTTTTTAACTTCAGGTCGGACAGGGCAAAACAGCTGACCGAAACTTTTACTTTTAATAATTTTGATAAATTTAGCAGAAAAGATTTTAAGCCTGTTGAAAATTTCGTCACGATGACGAAATACGACGATTCTTTTGAAAATAAATATATAATAGAACCCCAAAATTACTTAAACATTCTTGGGGAAGTAATTTCTGATTACGGTTTTAACCAGTTCAGGATTGCCGAAACGGAGAAATACGCTCATGTAACTTATTTTTTTAACTGCGGCAGGGAAGAGCCGTTTAAAAACGAGGACAGGCTGCTTATACCTTCACCGAGGGAATTTAAAACTTACGACTTGATACCGGAAATGAGCGCATTTAAAATTAAAGATGCTCTAATCGACAGAATAAAATCTAGGAAAGACGAGTTGATAGTCTGTAATTTTGCGAACTGCGATATGGTCGGCCACACCGGAAATTACGATGCCGCCGTAAAGGCGGTTAAAGTGATTAATTCCGTTATAAGCGAAATAGTGCCGGCTGCTTTCGGTTCAGGCTGTTTTTGTTTGATTACGGCCGATCACGGCAACGCCGAAACGATGATCTGCGAAAACGGAAAGCCTATGACCAACCATACGTTAAATCCGGTGCCGTTCGTCGCGGTATCTCAAGAAGCAAAAGAAATTCCAAAGCTTAAACCTGGCAGGCTTGCAGATATTGCTCCTACCGTTCTGAAACTGCTCGGATTAGATATACCGGCGGAGATGACCGGAAAAGTTTTATGGGAATAATTTCGTTTTTATATAAAGGCAATGCAACAAGACTGGATATTTTTTTAACGGCGCGGTTTCCGGAAAAAACAAGGTCGTTTATTAAAAAACTAATACTGAGCGGGGAAGTCGAAATTAACGGTTCCTACGTAAAAAAACCGGCTTATTTATTAAAAGACGGATGTATAATTAAGTTTAAAAAACCGGAAATTTTAAAATCGGGCATACAACCTTTCGATTGGGATTTAGAAATTATTTATGAAGACGATTATATTGCGGCGGTAAATAAACCGGCAGGAATTTCCAGCCATCCCGGCAAAGGAAATTACGACAATACTTTGGTAAATATTTTAATCGGAAAAATATCTGCGCTATCCGGAATCGGCGGCGTCGAAAGACCGGGCATAGTTCACAGGCTCGACAAAGACACATCCGGAATAATGTTGATAGCGAAGAACGATTTTTCCCATAATATTCTTGCGGCGGGATTTAAGAACCGTGAAATTAAAAAAACTTATCTTGCCGTAGTTTACGGCTTAGTAACCCAAAAGAGCGGATGTATAGAAGGTTTTATAAAAAGAGATCCTAAAAGCAGGATTAGAATGGAAATTAATAAGAGCGAAGAGGGAAAGTATTGCATTACGCGGTTTGAAACCATCCGGCATATAGGGGGTGCGGCATCGCTTCTTAAGATAACGCCGGAAACCGGAAGAACCCATCAGATAAGGGTATCTTTTTTTAAAGAAGGATGGCCTATAGTCGGCGATAAACTTTATAAGAGAAAGGACATATTAAGCAAATACGGAAGCTTAGGCTTTGTTAAAAGGCAGATGCTTCACGCGTATTCCATAGAATTTTCACATCCTAAAACTAAAGAAAAAATTATTTTAAAGGCGGAAGTTCCTTCGGATATGCTTTGGGCGGCCGGTCCAAAAGATAGTTTTAATTAGAATGTTTATACTGAGTATAATATTATGATATACCGCTATGAAGCGGATAAAGTTATAGACGATAACGCTATATACGGTTTCATGGACGGTTCGCTAGATTTTAATCCGGCGAATTTAACTGCAGGAAAAGAGCTGTTAAATATTATATCGAGGGATGTAAAAAAACCTGTATTTTATTTTTGCGAGGTCAGGCAAAGCCACGGCAGCGGGATAATAGTTTTAGATAAGTATTTTAAAAAGAATTTTAGCGGCATGGAAAGCCGCAGCGTTTTTTATTCGAGGAATGCGGACGGTATTTTTACCTGCGAATCCGGCATTGCGCTCTGCATCAGAACTGCTGATTGCGTCCCCGTGCTTTTTATCTCCTTAAGTCGCAGCGGCAGTCGCAAAAGCGTCATAGGAGCTGTTCATTGCGGCTGGAAAGGGGCATATGGCGGTATTTTAAAAAATGCTAAAAATGTTTTGGAAAATAAATTTAATGACAGCGCTGGCAATGTATCGGTTATAATAGGACCGTCGATTTGCGGGAGATGCTACGAGGTTAAGGAAGATTTTTTGAATTTATTTCTAACGAGAGATATTTCGTCCGAAAAATTTTTTATAAAGGATAAAAATAAAAATAAGATTTTTTTTGATTTGAAAGCCTTTATCAAAGATGAATTGGTTTTAATCGGATTTAACGGTAAAAATATTTACGATTTGAATAAATGCAACTTCGAAGATGCAAAATTTTTTAGCTACAGGCGGAATAAAAACGACGGCAGGCAGGTTTCTTTTATAGCTCTTTTATAGCGGCAAAGAGCAATTCGGGCGTATTTATGGATTTCACGGGAGTTTTTTATAAATGTTGAAAATTGGATTAGCCGGTTCGATAGGTTCTGGAAAAACCACCGTTCTTAATTTATTTAAAAATTACGGTTTTTTTACAGTTAATCTCGATGAAGAAGCAAAAAAAATAATAAAAAAAAATAGCCGGGAGTATAAAAAAATTGTTGATTTTTTCGGTAAAAACATTTTAAATAAAGATAATGAGATAGACCGCAAAATTCTTGCCGGCATAATCTTTTCGGATTCTTTTAAAAAAAAGGTTTTGGAAGATATAATTTATCCTTCTTTAACGGCTAACATAGACCTTATGCTTGCCGCAAGAGGGGAATATGCCGCGGTAATCGAGGGAGCCGTTATCATAGAATCGGGATATTATCTTAAGATGGATAAAACCGTTCTCGTTTCCTGCGATTTTTCCAAGAGGATTCAACGAGCATATAAAAAATTCGATTTAGAAGATTTTATTAAAAGAGATAAAAACCAATTAAGTCTTAAAAGAAAAATTAAAAAATCCAATTTTATAATAAATAATAATTACGGATTTAAATTCTTAATCCCCCAAATCAATTTATTTTTACATATTTTAAATGAATTATACGGTATAAATTTTTCCGTTTCCAGCTAGATATAAAAAATAAATAAATCAAAGATATAAGAATTGCGGCCCTGAAAATAAGGACTTTTTGGGCTCCAATACAAAATTAAGGCAGGAACAAAGGAGCAATGCCATGGAGCAATATCAGGTATGCAAAGATTTAGGCTATAATTTTATAAGCGAGCTTTTAGAATTTGCATCGCAAAAGAAATCCGTCGAAGAAGTAATGCATTTTGTTAACGTTTCGTTTGAATTTACTTTTGGAGCGACGGCAATATTGTTTATATACAAAAAATATAATGCCGAAGCAAAAGTAGAAATATCGAGAGGTTTTTCTCATGAGTTCGAAAAAAATCTTAACGAAAATCCCCCATTGGAACTTCTCGGCGAATTAGCGTCTTTAAAAAAAGGATTATACGTTGATTTTAAAAAAGATAAAGATAAATACCCTAATTATTCGTCGTTGCTCGAACACGGTAATGTTTCCGAATTTTATGCCTATGAATTAAAAACGGCTTATACCGATTCATATTCGGTAGTAACGTATTCGGTTGAGGGATTTAAAAATTGCGGCGGCAATAAAGCCGAAGTTTTTGATACCATTTTCTCCGTAATCGCTTATATCTTAAATTCAAACAAGTGCATACAGACCATGAGGGATTGCTCCCAAATAGATTACGTATCGGGACTTAATAATTTTAAATATTTTCATGAAAAATTATTTCAGGAAATGCAAAAGTCGGCTTTAGATAGATCCCGCTTATCTATCGCGTTAATTTCGATAAATCAATTAAATAAATTAAACTCTATTCATGGTCATCAGGCGGGCGATAAAAATATCGGAATTATAGCTAATATTATTAAAAAAAATATCAGGGCATTCGATGTCGCTTCGAGGTACGGGAACAAATTTATAATTTTATTTTCCAACATAGTAAAAGACGAGGCTAAAGAAATTTTAGGGGCCGTATTCTTGGAAACGCGCGAGGAATTTAAAAGAGACGACATGAATATATTATCTTTAAATGCCGGCATTTCGACGTTTCCAGACGACGGCAACAATGAACGGACAATTTTGGATATAGCTGAAGGCCGCCGCATAGATGCGAAAAGGAAAGACAGATGGATGTATCTATAGTTTTATATAAAATTAAAGTTGTGAGGTGCCCGAATTAAATTCGGACGCCTATTAAAAAAGGAGCTTTTATGAATCTTAAAGAATTATCTGTAAAAAAAATTAATGAATTACTGCAAATAGCAAAGGATTATAGTATAGAAGGAGCGTCAGGCATGCGGAAACAGGACTTGATATATGCCCTTCTGCAGGCGGAAACCGAAAAAAACCAGCAGACTGAAAAAAACGGATTGATATCCGGCGAAGGAGTGCTTGAAATTTTACCGGACCAGTACGGTTTCCTCAGGTCGCTCGAGGCAAATTATCTTCACGGTCCCGACGACATTTACGTTTCCCCTTCCCAGATAAGAAAATTCGGCTTAAGGACGGGAGATACGATTCGCGGAATAATCAGGCCGCCTAAGGACAGCGAAAGATTTTATGCCCTTTTAAAAGTCGAAAGCATCAATTTCGAAGACCCTGAAAGCGCAAAAGAAAAGATTTTATTCGACAACTTGACGCCGTTATACCCTGATGAAAAAATTAAGCTGGAATTCGATAATAAAAATTTATCTACACGGCTTATGGACCTGCTTATTCCCATAGGCAAAGGTCAGAGGGGTTTAATAGTTGCCCCCCCCCGAACCGGAAAGACTATGCTTTTGAAGGATATAGCCCATGCTATTAATACCAACCATAAAGAGATATTTCTTATGGTTCTTTTAATAGACGAAAGGCCGGAGGAGGTTACGGATATGCAAAGGTCGGTTAACGGCGAAGTTATAAGTTCGACTTTCGACGAACCGCCGCAGAGACATATTCAGATTGCCGAAATAGTAATCGAAAAAGCCAAGAGGTTAGTCGAAACCGGAAAAGACGTCGTTATTTTGTTGGATTCCATTACAAGGCTTGCAAGGGCATATAACGTTACTATACCTTCTTCGGGAAAAGTTTTATCGGGCGGAGTAGATTCAAATGCACTGCATAAACCCAAAAGATTTTTCGGAGCCGCAAGAAATATCGAGGAAGGGGGCAGTTTGACCATTATAGCTACCGCCTTGATAGATACCGGTTCAAGAATGGACGAAGTAATTTTTGAAGAGTTTAAGGGAACCGGAAATCTTGAAGTTAACTTGGACAGAAAATTATCCGAAAAGAGAATTTTCCCAGCCATAGATATTAATAAATCCAGCACAAGAAAGGAAGAGCTTCTCTTAGATAAAGACCATTTGAAAAAAGTTTGGATATTGAGAAAAGTTTTATCGGGAATGGATACCGCGGAAGCAATGGAATTCTTAATAGAAAAAATCAAAAATACAAAATCTAACCACGATTTCTTAAACCTTATGAATCAGTGATTAGAAAATATGATATATTATATTCATGTCAAACGAGAACATTAATTCGCCGCTTAACGCCTCCGAAATTTTAGATACTATCGACGACGGCGTAATAGTTATTGACGAAAATTATAAAATAGTTTATGCGAATAAACGGTTTTTAAGCGATGCAGGCATTCCGCCTTCCGAAGTTATAGGAGGATATTGTTATAAAGTGAGCCATTTTAGGGAAGAACCATGCGATCCTTTGCTTGAATCCTGTTCGATAGAAGAAGTAATTAAAAAAGGCAAGACCGTCAAGGTTATTCACTGTCACTATGGCAGGCAAAACAAAGAAATTGCCGTCGAGATAAATTCTACGCCATTTTATGACGCTTCAACGGGCAAAAAATATGCCGTAGAAGTCCTGAGGCATCTTGGAAACGGTTCGAACTCGCATATAAAATTTAATCTTTCCCAAAGATTATCCGAAGTCGGTCTTTTAGCGGAAGGAGTTGCCCATGAAATAAATAATCCTTTAAATAACATACTTGCTTCTATCGATATGATAAAAATGTGTGCCGGCAACAGCGGTTTAATTGATAATGCCGGGATTTCCCGTATTATGATGGGAAACGGCTGTGATATAAAAAAATATTTTGATTTAATGAAGCAGGAAATAGAGAGATGTAAAGAAATTACAAGAAAACTCCTTATTTTATCCCGTCCGATTTCAAGCTCTTCCGACATTGTGGATATAAACAAATCTGTCGAAGAAAGCTTAACCCTGATATCTTTTACCGCAGGCAAAAAAAATATAATGATTAAAAAAAATCTTGCGCGGAATATTCCGCTTATCAGTTTTTCGGAAGCCGGGCTCAGGCAGGTTTTATTGAATATCGGGCTCAACGCCGTTCAGGCTGTCTCGGACGATTCCGGTATAGTTTATTTTATTACTAAAAAAACTAAAGATTATATTTATATAATCATAATAGATAACGGCTGCGGAATTGAGCAGGCTGACATTAAAAGAATTTTCGACCCTTTTTTTTCTAAAAACAAAAAATCGACAGGCACCGGGCTCGGCCTTCCTATTTCTATGAGTATTATAAAATCTCTCTACGGTTCTATAGAAGTCCGCTCGAAATTAGATTATGGAACAAAATTTACCATAAAAATTCCGATTAAAAGAAATTTCTCTGAAAATAAAGAACATAAGTATGAATACGGCTATAGATGCGAACATGGATTCCGGGATAGCGGGCATGAGCATGGTTTAGCCTGATTTACGGAAGATTACATTTAGATAAGTTTAAAATGAATAACAAATCTGTTTCTATACTTATAGTGGACGACGATGCTAATTATAGGACCATTCTGTCCGATTTTTTAAAGAACGAAGGCTATGACGTCGTGACGGCTAATTCTGCCGAAGAAGCCGTGAACAGGCTTGGAAAAGACTTTTTTAATATTATAATTTCCGATTTGAAATTGCCAGGAAAATCTGGAATAGAATTGTTAAAGATAGTAAAATCAAAGTCTAACGATGTAGAAATCATTATACTTACGGCATTCGGAAGCGTGGATTCCGCGGTTTCGGCATTAAAAATAGGCGCGTGCGATTATTTGGTTAAGCCTCTAAGTTTGGAAGAATTAAGCATAACGGTAAAAAGGCTTATAGAAAAAATAAACTTAAAGAATTACGCGTCTTACTTTAAGCGCGAGATATTTAAAAAGTTTTTTATCGGAAAATCGAAAGCTGCCGCTAAAGTCGTTGACGATATTACGGTTGCCGCAAAATCGAATTTAAACGTTCTTATATCTGGAGAATCCGGGACGGGCAAGGAACTTAGCGCCAATTTACTGCACCGGCTTTCCGGGCGAAGGGACAATCCTTTTATAATAATCGATTCGTGTAATTTGTCGGAAAATCTTTTCGAATCGGAGCTGTTCGGCCATGAACGAGGGTCGTTTACCGGGGCAGACGCGCTCAAGAAAGGACTTCTTGAATATGCGGATAAAGGAACGATTTTTATCGACGAAATAGGCGAGGCAAGCGGCATAATACAGGCGAAACTTTTAAGGATAATCGATACTAAGAGTTTCAGGAGAGTAGGGTCATCCAAAAACCTTTCAATAGATACCAGAATTATAACGGCGACCAATAAAAATCTTAAAAAAATGGCGGAAAACGGCGCTTTCAGGGGAGATTTGTTTTATAGGATTAGCGGTTTTACTATCGAACTGCCGCCCTTAAGGGAAAGGAAGGAAGATATACAGTATCTGGCGCATTATTTCATGACCAAGGAAAACAAGATTCAATTTTCTAAGCCGCTTTCACAATCGGCATTGGATAAGCTTATGAATTACGATTGGCCAGGGAACGTTAGAGAATTAAAAAATATCATAGAAAGGGCAATAGTGCTATCCGAAGACAAAGACGAGATACTGCCAGGAGCCGTTCAGCTTGAAATACCTAACAGGAAGAACTGCTATCCTTTCGAAGAGTCGGCAATTTTCGAGAAGAAGCTGTCTTTAAAAGAAATAGAAGAAAAATATATAAGCTATCTAATCTCCAAGGGTCATACCAAAACTGAAATAGCACAAATTACAGGCGAAAGCGAAAGGTCTATTTATAGGAAATTATCGGCTATAAAAGTTAACTAACCTAACTTTATTTATTGTTTTAAAATATAATTGCGACAGTTTTTTCCCTTGATTTAAAATTAATAACGGATTATTTATATTTATATTAAATTCGATAAAAACGAAGGAGCGGGGGTTTAATGAACATTTCTAATTTCAAAAAAGTTTCCATAAGAAGGAAATTTCTTACGGCTTTTTTATAATTATAGTTCTTACTATTTCTTTTTTAACTTATCACGGAGAGTTGGAAAAGCTTATAAGAATATTAAATAAATTTAAATATTAACCTGGAATTGCGGATAGAAAATTATTTTTTTGCGTAAATGCCATGCGGTTATATCCGCCTGCGCTGGGATTGCATCAAGGGATTTTAATTTTTCGCACATGCGGAGCCATTCCAGCGTAGGCGGGGATTCGGTGTTTATATACTTTAAGAGCTATTTTAAACGTTTCTGCCTGCATTTTTGGAATTAAGCTTTATTTCCATTAAGTAATTTAATATAATGAATTCTAACGGGAGGGAGATTATGAATTATTCGAAAAGCCGCGAGGCAAAACAAGAATCAAAAAATTCCACTTTCGACAGCTTTGCAAACGTAAAGGATATATATAATCCTTCTAAAGAAACCGTAAAAAACAGTTATGTGGACGATTATGAGAAGCTTTATAAATATTCGATAAACGAAAACGAAAAATTTTGGGACGAAACGGCAAAGCAATTGGACTGGTTCAGGCATTACGATAAAGTTTTAGATTCGTCCGACCTTCCTTTTTTTAAATGGTTTACCGGAGGCAAAACTAATATAGTTTATAATGCGCTAGACAGGCATATAGCGACGTTCCGAAAAAACAAGCTTGCGATAATATGGGAAGGAGAAGACGGCGCCGAAAGAGTTTATACATATTTTTCTTTATACAAAGAAGTTAATAAATTTGCTAACGTTCTGAAGAGTTTCGGCATAAAAAAAGGCGATACCGTTACTATATATCTTCCAAATATACCAGAAATAGCGATAAGCATGCTTGCATGCGCAAAAATAGGAGCTATTCACAGCGTTGTATATGCCGGTTTTTCGGCGCTTGCATTAAAGGACAGGATACTCGACGCGCAAAGCAAACTCCTTATTACGGCCGACGGCGCTTATAGGGGCGGTAAAATAATAGAACTCAAAAAAATAGCCGACGAAGCCGTCGCTAAAGCTCCTGTAGTACAAACCTTAATAGTCGTTAAAAGAACCTGCAAAGAAATAGTTATGGATGGAAACAGGGATTTTTATTATGACGAACTCATGAAACTTCCTATTGCCAACCCGTATTTAAAAACCGAAGAATTAGATTCCGAGGATCCTCTTTTTATATTATATACTTCAGGGACTACCGGGAAACCAAAAGGCATTCTCCACGTCCACGGGGGTTATTCCGTAGGGACTTATATAACTTCCAGGTATGTTTTTAATATAAAAGACAACGATACATACTGGTGTGCGGCCGACCCTGGCTGGATAACGGGGCATTCTTATATTATTTACGGTCCTTTAATTAACGGGGCTACTACCATTATGGTAGAAGGTTCCCCTTATTATCCGTATCCAGACAGGTGGTGGAGAATAGTGGAAAAACACGGCGTAAATATTTTTTATACTTCTCCAACCGCTATCAGGGGCGTTATGAGATTCGGCGAAAATTGGGTAAACAGGCATAATCTGAGCTCACTTAAAATACTCGGCAGCGTGGGGGAGCCGATAAATCCCGAAGTTTGGCGCTGGTATTATAAGCATATAGGCAAGGAAAGATGTCCGATAATGGATACTTGGTGGCAGACCGAATCCGGCATGTTTTTGATATCGCCTATGCCTTCGATGGCTTTAAAGCCCGGTTCTTGCGGAAAACCGTTTTTAGGGATAGACGCCGATATTTTCGACGAAAACGGGAAAAGCGTGGAACCGGACAAAGGCGGTTATCTCGTCGTAAAAAAACCGTGGCCTTCGATGATGAGGACGATCTATAAAGACGAAGACAGATACAAAGAGACTTATTTTTCTAAATTTAAAGGAATATATCTTGCCGGAGATACTGCTAAGCGCGACAAAGACGGATATTTTTACGTTATGGGAAGAATAGACGACGTAATAAAAGTTTCGGGGTACAGGCTTGGAACGGCGGAGATAGAAAGCGCTTTAATAACGCATAAATCGGTTGCCGAGTCTGCAGTTATAGGAAAACCTCACGAAATTAAAGGAAATTCCATCAAAGCTTTTGTAGTTTTAAGGCCAGGCATAGAAAAAAGCGATGCGCTGGCAGACGACATTAAGGCAAATGTCGCCAAAACATTGGGTCCTATTGCAAAACCCGACGAAATAGAATTTGTCGATTCTCTTCCAAAAACAAGGAGCGGAAAAATTATGAGAAGAGTCTTAAAGGCAAGAGAAACGGGTGCAGACGAAGGGGACTTATCCACCATAGAAGAAGATTGATTTAAACTATTATTTTTAAATATAAATATTAACATGGCGGAGGGAGTTAAATTGAATTTTAAATTATTAGATTCTATAGAAAAATCTTTGAAAGAAAAAAAAATAAAACAGTATGAACGAATTTTCGTTTTCGGGGTTTTTATAAAAGAAGAAAATAGTTTTTTAAAAAATAAAAGTCTTAAGGAATTCGATTTTATCGATAAAAGAGTAAAACAGCTCGATTTTAAGGCAAAAAAAGGAAACAACATGCTCATAGAATCTCCTGTTTATAGTTTGGTTTATGGACTCGACAAGAAAGAAAAATTCGATTACGATTCTCTTAGAAGTTTTATTTCCGGTTCGTCCAGGATTGCCAGAACAAATAAAATAAAAGAAATGATTTTTATAATTCCTGAATTGGAACGCGAATATTATTTAAAAAGCGGACTGTTTTATATGGCTGCTTCCTCCGCCGAAGGCGCCGAACTCGGTTTGTACGAATTTAAAAAATACGTTACGAAAGACGGTGAAAAAGGAAATAATAACAATAAAATAAAATACCCCGAAACTATAAATATTTATTTTAATAATTTACAATTGAATAAAGATATGGTAAGTTCTTTCGAAAAAGGCATAGATTTCGGCAAAAAAACTTCTATGGCCGCTAATTTTGCCAGAGATATAGTCAACGAACCGGGAAATGTCGTTACCCCTCAATATTTAGCCGGCATTGCCCTTAAAATATCCAAGGAAGAAAATATCGAGTGCGAAATATTCGATGAGAAAGAGATACTAAAAAAGGGAATGAACGCTTTTTACGGCGTAGGACAGGGGTCTAAAAATCCTCCAAGATTTATACACTTAACTTATAAACCTAAGAATAAATCGAAAAATAAAAAAATTAAAAAAATCGCAATCGTCGGCAAGGGTATAACATTCGACAGCGGCGGCCTTTCTTTAAAGCCCGCGGATTATATGACTACCATGAAATCCGATAAATCGGGCGCATGCGCTGTTCTAGGCGTTATGAAATATATTAAAGAGTTTAATATTGACGTAGAAGTTCACGGAATCATAGCCGCATGCGAAAATATGCCTGACGGAGGCGCCCAGAGGCCTGACGACGTCGTCAAGGCGTTTAACGGAAAAACAATCGAGATAGAAAATACGGATGCCGAAGGCAGATTAACTTTGGCGGATGCTTTCGGTTTTGCCTCAGGGCTTGAAATAGATGAAATTATAGACCTTGCGACATTGACCGGCGCCTGCGTCATAGCTCTCGGAGAATATACTTCCGGCGTTATGGGGAATAATAAAGATTTGATAAATAGTATAATATCTACGAGTCAAATTTCTGGAGAAAGAATGTGGGAACTGCCTTTCGATGATAATATGAAAGAAAAACTTTCAAGCCACATAGCCGATTTAAAAAACGTAGGGAACAGATACGGCGGAGCTATTACGGCGGGAATGTTTCTTGAAGAATTTGTTCCGGAAAAAATTAAATGGTGCCATATAGACATAGCAGGCCCTGCATTTACCAAGACCGGTTTTAATTATAATCCAAAAGGAGCTACAGGGGTGGGCGCCAGGACTTTGCTTTATTATTTAAATCAGCATATTATTTAAATCAGTAATTAATTTTTTTAGATATTTTTTTGTTGACTTAATAAATTTGATATGATAAAATGTAAAAGTTTTGTTTTTTTTGGTGGATTAATCGCTATTTAAGATAATAAAATGGGGGACGTTTTATTGAAAGCTTTTATTCCTATCCTTATAATGCTTGTATTAGCAATTTTATTTGCCGTTTTTAACATATTAGCTTCAAATTTTATCGGAAAGAAAACTTATGAATCCGGCAAATTAACGGCTTATGAATGCGGCATAGAACCGGCCGGCGAACCCCATGTCAGGTTCGATATAAAATTTTACCTCATTGCCATTTTTTTTCTTCTTTTCGATATAGAAGCTCTTTTTTTATTTCCGTGGGCGGTAATATTTTCTAAGTTAGGTATCTTGGGTTTTGTCGAAATGTTTTTATTTATAGTAATATTAGTTTTAGGCTTGCTTTACGTATGGCTTAAAGGAGCTCTTAAATGGGAATAGAAGAACACCTTGGAGACAATATTATTACCGCTTCTTTGGATAAGATAGTTTCTTGGGGGCGGAAATGGTCTATCTGGCCTGCAACTTTCGGTTTGGCATGTTGCGCGATAGAAATGATGACTACCGCTTCTTCGAGATACGATTTCGACAGGTTAGGATTAATATTCAGGTCAAGTCCAAGACAATCCGATTTAATTATAGTATCGGGAAGGGTTTCCTATAAAATGGCGCCCATGGTTAAAAGAATTTACGACCAGATGCCCAATCCAAAGTGGGTTATAGCAATGGGCGATTGCGCATGCTCCGGCGGACTTTTTAATGTTTATAGCATTGTTCAGGGAGTCGATAGAATTATTCCGGTAGATGTTTATGTACCCGGGTGCCCTCCAAGACCGGAGGCTCTTATTTACGGCATAGTAAAACTTCAGGAAAAAATAGGAAAAGGCACTATTAAACATGAAGCTCCGCCGCAAATTATAAGATAAATATACAAATAATGTACTTCTTTTAAATTAAATAAAATTAGACGATATGGACGTAAATTTTGCATTGGCCGTTATAAAAGAATCTATGCAGAAAAAAATAGTAGCGGCCGGAAACGTTAACAGAGATGCGTATATACAAATTCAAAAGGAAGACCTTCTTGAATTTGCAGATTTTTTTAAAAATGATCCGAGGTTAAAGTTCGATATGCTTTCCGATTTATTTGCCGTAGATTATCCTAAAAGACCCGAAAGAATAGAAGTTATATACAATTTTTATTCCGTCGTAAACAACTTTAGAATATTTATTAAAATAAGGAGTAAAATCGACGAATCCGAATATCCCAGTTTAACTTCCTTTTATAATTCAGCCAATTGGTTTGAAAGGGAAGTTTACGATATGTTCGGATTAAAATTTAAAGGCCACCCCGATTTAAAAAGAATATTAAATCCGGACGACTGGGACGGACATCCGCTTCTTAAGGATTATCCGTTGAGAAAAAGGCCGGAACCCGAAGAAATAGAAATGGATAGGCCAGGATATATAGAATTGGATAAAATATAATATTATCTAAAACTAATTAAATCTATTTTAAAATGTTCGAATACAAAGATTTTCTTATAGAAACGGATAAATTCGCTTTAAACGTCGGACCTTCGCATCCGGCTACGCATGGAGTCTTAAGGGTTTTAGTAAA
The DNA here is from genome assembly GCA_027319095.1 of bacterium. GTDB lineage: Bacteria > SZUA-79 > SZUA-79 > Acidulodesulfobacterales > Acidulodesulfobacteraceae > Acidulodesulfobacterium_A. The sequence goes on from DAHVNW010000003.1 coordinate 65,366, forward strand.
ACTTGACGGAGAAACCGTTGTTCATGCGGAACCTATGATAGGATATCTTCATACGAGCATGGAAAAACTTGCGGAACATAGAACATATCATCAGGCCGAAACTATTACGGACAGAATGGATTATGTTTCCGGAGCTTCGAATAATCTGGGATATATTCTTGCCGCAGAAAGACTTTGCGGCGTTAAAGCGTCTAAAAGAGCCGAATATGTCAGGGTTATTTTAGCGGAATTTACAAGGATAAGTTCGCATCTTGTATGGCTTGCTACCCATGCAGTTGACCTTGGCGCCCTGACCGAGTTTTTATACTGTTTCCGTGAAAGAGAACTTGTCCTCGATATTATAGAAACGGTTACAGGACAGAGAATGACGCCTTCTTTTTTTCGTGTAGGAGGTCTTGCAATGGATTTTCACAAAGATTTTGTAAATAAAACTAAAGATTTTATTAAAATTTTTCCTGAAAAAATCAATGAATACGAAGCTCTTTTAACAAAAAATAAGATATGGCTCGAAAGAACTAAAAATATCGGAGTAATTTCTGCCGAAGATGCGATAAATTTTGCCCTGACCGGACCTTCGCTTAGAGGCAGCGGGGTTAAATATGACGTTAGAAAGGCAAGTCCTTATTCTAGATACGAGGACTTCGATTTCGAAATACCTATAGGAGAAATAGGAGACGTGTACGACAGATATTTGGTGAGAATCGAAGAAATGAGGCAGAGCCTTAAAATAATTTCTCAGGCTATAGACAATATTCCTGAAGGCGAATACTCAAGTTATCACGAATATCCGGCTTATGTTATTCCTCCCAAAAAAAAAGCGTTAACGACCATGGAGGGAATGATATTTCTTTTTAAATACGGAATGGAAGGAATAAAGCCGCCCAAGGGAGAGGCATACGTTTCCATAGAAAATCCAAGGGGAGAATTAGGCTTTTATTTGGTATCCGACGGCTCTGCTTTTCCTTATAGAATGAGAGTTAGGCCGCCTTCTTTTTGCAATATCAGCGCTTTAAATAAAATGACCGCAGGTTATATGGTAGCCGATCTAATAGCTATTATGGGAAGCGTGGATATATTGCTTGGAGAAGTCGATAGATAAATAAGAAAAGGAAAATATGAAAATTATCGATAAAATAGGTTCGAAATTAGACGTTTCGTTTTTTGAAAGATCGGGACACCGCGAAATTTCGTCCATACTCAGCTGGAAAGGAATAGTTTTACTAGATGAAGAGGACAATAAGGTTGATTTGGCGCGGTGCTATATGCAGGAACTCCAAAGAACATCCTGCGGAGTTTGCGTGCCTTGCACCGTCGGAACAGCCGTTGCTTCCGATATTTTAGAACATATTTGTAACGGGAGGGCTATTTCGGAAGACATCGACAGGCTAAAAAAACAGTGCGAGTGGATCCTTTCTTCTTCTAAATGCGCCGTGGGAACGATAGGTCCCTCTGCAGTCATCGAGTTAATCGATAATTTTCGCGAAGATTTCGAAAAAACGATAACGGATAAAAAAGTTATACAAAAGGGCGACTATATAACGAAAGTTACTGCTCCTTGTGTTAACGGATGTCCGTCAAAATTGGATATTCCAAATTGGATAGAAAGGGTCAGGGACGGAAGATTCGAGGACGCTTTGGAATTGGTTAGGAGAAATACTCCTTTTGCCGGCATTCTCGGTAGAACGTGTTTTCACCCATGTCAGGATAACTGCCGCCGGACAAATATAGACGAATCTATAGAAATATGCTTGATAAGAAGATTTGCTGCCGATAACGAGTTCTACACCGGTATAAGGCCTAAGTTTTCTATTAAAAGCAACGGAATTAAAATAGGAATCGTCGGTTCCGGTCCTGCAGGCCTAAGTTGTGCCTATTATCTTAGGCTTATGGGCTATAAGCCCGTGATATTCGAAGCCTTGCCTGTACTTGGCGGAATGATGAATGTAGGCATTCCAAAATACAGGCTGCCGCAAGAATTCTTAGATAAAGAACTAGGCTATATACTTTCGACAGGCATCGATTATAAATTAAATAAGCGTCTCGGCGTGGATTTTACTATAAAGGACCTTTTCGACCAAGATTTTAAAGCGGTTTTTCTTGCGGTAGGCGCTCATAAAGGACAGAACATAGGCTTGCCCGGCGAGAACGACAACCTTAATGGTTTTTATGAAGGCGTTAAGTTTTTAAGAGACGTTACTTTGGGGAATAAAATCGAAATTGGCAAAAAAGTTATCATAGAAGGTGGCGGAAACGTAGCGATAGATTGCTGCAGGACGGCAATAAGATTAGGGTTTAAAGAAGTTATCGTGGTATATAGAAGGACTAGGCAGGAAATGCCGGCAGCGCAATATGAAATAGATACCGCAATAAAAGAGGGCGTTAAATTTGAATTTTTAACAAATCCCGTAAGCATTATTAATGAAAACGGCAAGGTTAGCGGCGTAAGATGCAGAGAAATGAAACTGGGAGAACCTGATGCGAGCGGCAGAAGAAGTCCCGTAGAGGTTAAGGATTCCGATTTCGATATCGGATGCGATTCGTTTATTATGGCTGTCGGACAGGTTCCGGATTTGGATTTCTTAAAAGATACGCCTCAGATTAAAACGGATAAGGGCAAAATTATAATAGCCGACAAGTTTACCCATATGACGGATATGCCTGGAGTTTTTGCCGGCGGCGACGTATTTACGGGGCCTATCAGCATTGTAGATTCCAACCGCGACGGAAAAAATGCGGCAAGGAGGATAGACCAGTATATAAGAACAGGTTCTTTTGAGGCTACGGATGATTGCCTTTTTGAATATTTTTTGGAAGATATAGGCGTTTACGATAAAGACGAAATAATCGACTATACCGATTTTCCCGCCGGGAATCCCGCAGCCAAACAAATTGAGGAAGACCTCGGCAAACGGATAAAAAATTTCAAGGAAGTCGATAAAGGATTAACCGCCGACGACGTAATTTATGAAGCGACAAGGTGTATGAGATGTTATTTTCTTATGCTTATAAAGTTTAAAGGACAATAATTTACTAAAATGGATATAGAGATTGCAATAAACGGAAGAAAAATAATGACCCAATCCGGTATAACTATACTGGAAGCAGCCTCTCAAAACGGGATAAGAATACCGGCGCTTTGTTATTTAAAAAGGTTGAGGCCTATCGGTTCCTGCAGGGTCTGCGTCGTCGAGGTCGAAGGAATAAAAAATCCTGTTCCGGCTTGCGTAGCTAAAATTAAAGAAGGCTATAAAATTTCGACTGAAACCGAAAGGGTTTGGCAGATAAGAAAAAAAGTCATTTCCCATCTTCTCTTGGATCATCCCTTAGATTGCCCCGTTTGCGATAAATCAGGGGAATGTCTTTTACAGGACCTTACTTTTGAATTTGGAATTACTACGCAGAAAAATGAAAAAGTATTTCCCGATAGGACTAAAATTTTTAAAAGCGACCTGATAGAATATAATGCCACGAGATGCGTTTTGTGTTCAAGGTGCATAAGGGTCTGCACGGATATGTACGGAAATCCTTTTTTGCAAATGAAAGATAAAGGCGATAAAGGTTATATAGGTTTGCGGCATGAAGATAAAATAGAATTAGGCGTAGTTCCTTCGGAACATTGCGGTTTTCAAGAAATCAAACCTGTTGCCGAATATTTGAGCTGCTATTATTGCGGAAACTGCATTGAAGTTTGCCCCGTAGGAGCGCTTCTTTCCAAACCTTCTAAGTTTAAGGAAAGATACTGGATGGAGATCCCTTTTTCGTCGGTTTGCGATAAATGTTCCTCCGCATGCAGAATCGAGTACTATAGATATGCTAAAGAGGAATCTTTAGTAAGGACGGTTTCTCCGTTCGGGGGGTATTTGTGTAAAAAAGGCTTCTTTTACGAAGGCATTGGGAAAAATAACGGATACTATATTAATTCGCCATATATAAAAAAGAAATCAACCAATGAGGAAGCCCCTCTTGAAAGCGCATTAGACGAACTATCGTTCAGAATCAGAAACATTTTAGAAAAGGGCGGAGCCGAAAATACGGCTGTTTTAGTTTCCCCCGGCGTTTCTAATGATGACGGCTTTGTTGTAGCAAAGTTTATAAAAAACATATTAAAGCCGGCATATTTCGATATTTCGGAGCCTGAATTTTATAGAACTAATTTCAATAAATTCAAATCCGAATTTAAAGGCGAAGAAATATTCGACATTAAAACTATCGAGAATTCCGATGTTATGCTTTATATTGGAAATATCGAGGACGAAATTCCTTATGCCGCATATAATATAATGAAAACACGAAGGGGGCAAGGAGGGAAGTTTTTATCCGTAAATGTAGGCAATAATTCCAATAATGCGTTTAACAGGTTCGAAGATATCGCTTGCGTAAAAAAAGACCTCGGTTTATCTTCTTTGAAAGATTTTTTTAATACGCTTAAGGAAGGCTTAAGGGAAAGCGGTGTTGAAAAAGATGACGAAATAATCGAAAGCATGCTCTATGCCAATTGCATTTCCATTATACTGGGCGACGCTCTTTTATCTTCATACGATTTGAGCGCAGATATTTTAATTTTAAAGGAAATAGTAGCCTTTTTAAGGAATTCTGGTAAAATCACATATATCTATCCGCTTGCAAAGCCTTTTAATTATAGGGGGCTTATTAACGCGGGAGTAAATCCCGACGGCGGTATTTCAGGCTTTAACCTAATAAAATCCGGACTAAGCGGCGGAAAAATTAAAAATCTTATTTATATAGGCGACATATCTAATGACGAGTCTTCCAAGGAAATATTAAAATACGCTTCCGATTTGGAATTTTTAGCCGTATTTTCGTCTAAGACTAGCATACTTTCCGCCATGGCGGATGTCGTCATACCCGTTAAGGACTTCCTTGAAAGCAAAGAGGCATTTTACGAAAATTTCGAAGGTAAGATTATACAGGTGAATAACGGGTTTAACTTTGGCGGATACAGGCGCGATATTTTGTCCTTATTGAAAGGAATTTCGGTAAGGCTGGGACATTCTTTTGATTATATCGACGAAGAATTATCGAGCCTGATAGATTCGTTTAAAGCGAAAAACGTAATTTATTACAATAAAATTAAAGCGCGGAGCAAATTTTATTATAACGATAAAACAAAGGTATATTATTAAGGTAACTATAAAATTATAAAACAAGGGTATCGTAAATATGTTATTCTGGCTTATTGCCGAAATTATTAAGATATTAATCGTTTTTGCCGGACTGCTTTTGTCGGCCGCTTACCTTACGCTTTTAGAGCGTAAAATAGCCGCCAGGATACAGAACAGGATGGGTCCCATGGAAGCTGGTTTTCACGGTTTGCTTCAGCCTATAGCGGACGGTATAAAACTATTTTTCAAAGAAGATATTATTCCGACCGAAGCAAATAAGTTTTTATTTATTTTAGCTCCGATAATTGTGGTTATACCTGCTTTAAGCACTTTTGCAGTCATTCCTTTCGGAGCGCCGGTAAAAATTTTAGGACATATAGTCCCCCTTCAAATAACCGATGTAAATATAGGCGTGCTTTTTATTCTTGCGCTGACGTCGCTGGGCGTTTACGGCGTAGTTATAGGAGGGTGGGCTTCCAACAGCAAATATTCTCTCTTAGGAGGCATAAGGACCGCCGCCCAGATGGTCAGTTATGAGATCCCGCTCGTTCTTTCCATAATAGGAGTAATTATGATTGCCGGAGATTTGAGCCTCTCTAAAATTGTATCCGAGCAATCGCATATTTGGTTTGTAGTATATCAGCCCGTAGGATTTATAATTTATTTAATAGCCTCTACAGCCGAAATGAACAGGGTCCCTTTTGACATAGGAGAGGCGGAAGGAGAATTAGTGGCAGGATTTCATACGGAATACTCGAGTATGGAATTTGCGTTTTATTTTATCGGCGAATACGCTCAAATGGTGGTAAATAGCGCCGTAATAGTCACCCTGTTTCTGGGCGGATGGCAGGGGCCGTTACTTCCCTCTTTCGTATGGTTTATAATAAAAGTATTTTTTGTTATACTTATTTATTTATGGCTGAGATGGACATATCCTAGACTTAGATACGACGAACTCATGGATTTCGGATGGAAATTTTTACTTCCATTAGCTTTAGCAAATATTATAGTAACCGGTTTTATAATGATTATTCTCAAGGGATAAAGATAAAAACTAAAATATAATATATGAATACGGAAAAACAAGAAAATTCCATCGTAGAAATTTCGAAAAATTTATTGATAGGGCTTAAAACCACGATTAGTACTTTTTTTAAAAAGCCGGTGACCTTTCAATACCCTAAAGAAAAAAGACAGATAGCGGACAGATACAGGGCTTTTCCGCATCTTAACGTAAATGGAGACGCTTCCTTAAGATGCGTCGCATGTTTTCTATGCCAGACCGTATGTCCTTCGGAAGCGATTAAAATAAGGTCGGGTTACGTCGATTACGGCACCGAACACGAGCTTACGGAAAGGCAGGCGCATAATCACAGTTTAGACGCTTCAAAACAAGGGGTTCTTAACGACGGAAGAAGGCATCCGTCGTCTTTCGAAATAGATTTATTAAGATGCATAGGATGCGGCTACTGCGAGGAGATTTGTCCGGAAGAAGCAATAAGCATGGGCAGCGATTACGAAGTAGCTTTTTATACGCGCGAGGAAGGAATTTACGGCATAGATAAATTAATAAAATCAAAATAAAGGGTGGTATGTTTTGGAAGCGCTTTTTTATATTTTTTCGTTTATAGCAATTTTTTCGGCGTTAATGGTAATATCAATGAAAAATCCGTTGACGTCGGCGCTATATTTAATATTATGTTTTTTTGCGTTTTCGGGTTTCTACGTAATGCTCGATATGCAGTTTCTTGCCGTTATGCAGATTCTGGTTTATGCCGGAGCCATAATGGTTCTTGTAGTTTTAGTTATAATGATATTAAACATTTCTAAGATTAAACGAGTCGAAACCGATTTTCACCAGAAATTTATCGGAATTTTAATTTCTCTAATTATTTTTGTAGAAATTATTTTTTATATAATAAACGGCAGCCAAAAAAAATCCACCGGTATTTTTACCGGCGCTGTAATAAAAAAAATAGGCAATACGCAGATAATAGGAGAATTTTTATTTACAAAATACACGCTGTCTTTCGAAATTGCGTCCGTTCTATTATTTGTAGCCATAATAGGCGCTTATATATTCGCAAAGAAAAAATTTTAACGGCAAGCAGGATAAATTATGAGTAATTATTTAATATTAGCTACTATTATTTTTACTATAGGCGCGGCAGGAGTTATAATACGCAAAAATTTAATCGTAGTATTCATGAGTTTAGAGCTTATGTTTAATTCCGCCAATTTGGGATTTGTGGCGGTATCCAATGCATTAAATCTTGTTTCAGGCGACATATTCGTTATTTTCGTCATGGTAGTAGCGGCGGCAGAAGCGGCTGTCGCTTTGGGTATAGCTATAGCGTTTTACAGGGAAAAAGGAACCGCTGATATAGACGAAGCATCGGAATTAAAAAATTAAAATTTAAATTGGATTTAAAATGGATTTTAAAGAACTTATAACTTGGCTCATTCCGGCATTCCCGCTTGCAGGATGGTTTTTATGGGGGCTGTTCGGAAAATATTTTAAAGGAATCTCGGGGTATTTAGCCAGCGCTTTTGTCGGCATATCTTTTATTTTGTCGGTAATTCTCTTTATTATAGTAGCTTATTCTCATGGTTTTACCGATACTCTTTATCCATGGATACATGCCGGCATATTTAAAGCAGGGGTTACGGCGGTAATAGACAGGCTTTCGATAATTATGCTCGTTATGGTTACCGGGGTCAGTACGTTAGTCCATATATATTCTATCGGATATATGCAAGGCGATAAAGGTTTTTCGCGTTATTTTTCATTTTTGAATCTCTTTGTTTTTTCCATGATAATGCTCGTTATTTCCGACAATCTCTTGCTCCTTTATGTTTTTTGGGAAGCCGTCGGATTCTGTTCTTATATATTAATAGGATTCTGGTATGAAAAAAAGTCTGCCTCCGATGCAGGCAAAAAAGCGTTTATAGTTAATAGAATCGGAGACTTCGGTTTTGCCGTCGGGATTTTTCTTTTGTTCCTTACTACCAAAACTTTAAATTATCAAGCCGTATTTTCTATGATACCGTCGATTCCGGCATATACCGTTACCGCTATAGCTTTGCTTTTATTTGCCGGAGCCGTAGGAAAATCGGCCCAATTCCCTTTACACGTCTGGCTGCCCGATGCCATGGAAGGACCTACTCCGGTTAGCGCGTTGATACATGCGGCGACTATGGTTACTGCTGGAGTTTATATGGTTGCAAGATTTCACGTTATATTCTCTTATTCCCCTGCTGCATCCGAAGTAGTTCTTATAGTAGGGACATTTACCGCATTTTTTGCGGCGTTTATAGCATTAACCCAGTTTGACATAAAGAGAATAGTGGCATATTCGACGCTTAGCCAGCTCGGATATATGTTTATGGCTGTAGGAATAGGCTCTTATACGGCGGGTATTTTTCACCTTATATCGCACGCAATTTTCAAAGGGCTTCTGTTTCTAACTGCAGGAAGCGTTATGCACGGACTTTCAGGAGAGCTTGATTTAAGAAAAATGGGCGGGTTATACAAAAAAATGAAAACAACTGCTATTACGTTTATAATAGGAGGACTCGCATTGTCCGGAATACCGCCTTTTTCCGGGTTTTTCTCTAAAGATGCCATACTTGCCGATGTTTATAATAAAGGTTTTTATTTTGCATGGGCGGTAGGGGAAATAACGGCGCTAATGACCGCTTTTTATATTTTTAGATTAATCTTTCTTGCCTTTTTTTCAGAATCGAAGCTCGATCCGAAATTGCACGTTCACGAGTCTCCCGGAATTATGACTGTCCCAATGATAATTTTAGCTTTGGTTGCTCTAATAATAGGCTTTTTGGGAATACCGCCATTTAACGATTCTATATTTTACGGTTTTTTACATGTAGATTTTCAAAATGCGCACATTTTCGACCCAATCGCGAATAACGCTCCATGGTATTTTTTAAGCCTCATTTCGGTCTTGATGGGATTGTCCGGAATATACATCGCATATATCCTGTATATTAAAAAGGCGGTAAGTCCGGAAAAAATTAAATCGATGTTTAAACCTGTTTATTTATTATCGTATAATAAAGTTTATATCGATGAAATATATGATTTTTTAATCATTAAGCCGCTGTTGGCCTTTTTTAATTTTCTATGGAAAGTTATGGACGTTAAGATTATCGATGGCGCGGTTAACGGCATAGCGTCTGCATTTGCCGGTTTTTCGGTAAAAGCGAGAAAAATGCAAAACGGTTTATTGATGAGCTATATTTTAACGCTTTCTGTAGGCGTAGCCGCTCTCCTTTTTTATTATTTTGTAAGATAACAAAAAAAGGAAGGTTGCCCGATTTGAAATCGGTCGCCTTATTAAATAAAAAAATAAGCATAAGGATGTAACGATGACATTTTTTATAAGATATTTATTGACTATTTTGATTTTTTTTCCGACCGCATCCGTTTTGTTATTGCTTCTAATAAATAAAAAGAACGAAGGGCTGTTAAGAAACCTTTCAACGTTTCTCGCTTTAGTTGAGTTTATTTTATCGCTGTATCTTTTCGTTTATTTTAAGCCTGATACTTATAAATTTCAGTTCGTAGAAAAATTTAATTGGATTCCGTCTTTCGGAGCATCATATTTTCTCGGCATAGACGGTTTAAGCCTGTTTTTAATACTGCTGACTACCCTCTTAACCTTTATTTCATTATTATCCAGTTATAAATACATAAAAGAAAATGTTAAAGAATTCGTTATCCTTATGCTTTTGCTGGAAACTTTTATGATAGGAACTTTTGCAGCTTTAGATATCCTGCTGTTCTATCTTTTTTGGGAATTTATGTTAATACCTATGTATTTTATAATAGGTATGTGGGGAACCGGCAGAAGGGTTTATTCTGCCGTAAAGTTTGTCCTTTATACCCTTTCGGGATCGCTGATAATGCTTTTCGGGTTTATTTATATTTTTATGATGCATTATAATCAGACGGGAAATTTCACTTTTAATTTATTAAGGTTATATCACACCCATATTCCAGAGGGACTCCAGATTCTTTTATTTATTGCTTTATTTTTAGGTTTTGCAGTTAAGATTCCTCTTTTTCCCTTTCACACTTGGCTTCCGGACGCGCATACCGAAGCTCCGACCGCTGGCAGCGTTATTCTTGCCGGCGTTTTATTGAAATTCGGAGTTTACGGATTTTTTAGATTTGCTATTCCTTTATTGCCGCGGGCGTCTTTTGCAGTTGCCCCTTATATTATTCTTCTAGGCGTTATAGGTATTCTTTACGGAGCGTTTGTTTCTATAGTGCAGAAAGATTTAAAAAGATTAGTCGCATTTTCCAGCGTTTCGCATATGGGTTTTATAATACTCGGTCTTTTTGCGATGTCGGCTATAAGTATAAGCGGTTCTATAATCCAGCTTTTAAATCACGGCATTACTACCGGAGCCCTATTTTTATTCGTCGGAATGCTTTATGAAAGAATGCATTCGAGACAGATTAAAGATTTTGGAGGCGTTGCAAAGAAAGCGCCTATATTAACAACCCTTTTTTTGATTTCTGTTTTGGCTTCCGTGGGGCTTCCAGGCTTAAACGGGTTTATAGGAGAATTTTTAATATTAATAGGCTCTTTCCGCTATTTTCCCGTTTATACGATAGTGGCAACAAGCGGAGTTATTTTTGCGGCAGTTTACTTATTATGGATGTTTCAGAGGGTTATGTTTCACGAAATTACGAATCCCGAGATCGAAAAGTTCGAAGATATGAACCTGAGGGAAATTTTTACGGTATTGCCGCTGATTATCCTAATGTTTTTTATAGGTTTTTATCCGATTCCAATTTTGGACAGGATCGATCCTACGGTTATACATTTTTTATCGATGCTGCATCACTATAGAAATTCAAATAGTATAATTAAATTAAAAACGGGGTTATCTAATGTATAATAATATACTGCCCGCGGTATACGGATTAAATCTAATAGAAAAAAGCATGCTGAGCATTATACCTGAAGCGGTTATAATATTATTCGCTTTTTTGGTTTTATTTCTAACCTTTTTCGAGAAACTTGCAAAAAGTAAAAATCCTTACTATCTTTCCTTAATCGGAATAGGTTTTTCGATTTTATACGTACTGATGCTTTCGGGAAGAGATTTAAACGGTTTTTACGGTTCGATTGTATTCAATAGCTTCGAAGTATTTTTGTTTACAGCAATTCTTTTTTCCGGACTATTCGCCGTATTGGTATCTAAAGACTATATGAAAAACTCGAATATGCCTAACCCTGAATATTACAGCCTTATTCTATTCGGGATATCCTCCATGATGTTTTTAGTGTCTTCGAATAATTTAATAATGATATTTTTAAACATAGAATTTATGTCTATAACCGCCTATATACTTACCGGTTATTTTAAAGGCAATAAAAGAAGCACGGAAGCCGCTCTTAAATATTTTATACTAGGCGCATTCGCTTCGGCATTTTTACTTTTCGGCGCGGTTTTTATATATGCGTCAACCGGCCACTTGAATTTGTATGAAATACATACATTTCTAAAAAATATTGCATATGGCGGATTAATTAAAAGCGGCGGGGGAATGGGAATTAATATATATCTTACCGCAGGGCTGCTGTTATTTTTAACGGGTTTTGCTTTTAAGATGTCCTTGTTTCCTTTTCATTCGTGGACTCCAGATGCATACGACGGAGCTCCGACGCCTGTAACAAGTTTTATGGCGACCGGCATTAAATTAGCCGCTTTCGCAATTTTTTTACGCGTTTATACCTTGATATACAATTTTAATATTATTAACTTTAACGGTATATTATGGCTGCTTGCAGTTTTTTCTATGACTTTCGGAAATATTGCAGCCCTGTTGTCGTCTAACGTTAAAAGACTTTTGGCGTATTCGTCGATAGCGCAAGCCGGATTTATACTAATCGGAATTATCGGCGGCGGATTTTACGGTTATTCCGGAACGCTTTTTTATCTTTTAGCCTATATTTTTATGACCGCAGGAGCTTTTACGATAGTTATTATTTTTGAGAATTCGGATTTAATTTCTTTAGATATAAATAAATATTCTGGATTGGGCTACAAGTATCCCTTTATTGCCGCTTCGATGTCGTTTTTTCTATTATCTCTGGCCGGAATACCGATGACGTCCGGATTTATGGGAAAATTTTACGTGTTTTCTTCGGCCGTTAAATCAGGTTACAACTGGCTGGTCATAATCGCTTTGCTAAACAGTGCGATTGCCGCATATTATTATATTAAAATAATAGTAAAAATGTATATGCCCGACAAAGAAATGCTTAATTCCTCCGCGGTTAATTCGGAGGGTGCATTTGGAATTATAAACGGCGCAGTTTCGGACGGATTGATTATAACGATAATAATATGTTTGTTTTTTACGCTTCTTATGGGCATATATCCTCAGATATTTATCAATTTTGCGAATAATTCTGCCGCTTCTTTATGGAAAATATAGCTTATTATGCTCCCGCCAAAGTTAATTTCTCGTTAAAAATAGGTGTAAGGGAACAAAATAATCTCCATAAAATCCATTCTCTTGCGAGAAAAATTAAAATTTCCGATAAAATTTCGTTTAAGCTTACCGAAGGCGATTATAAAATAAAGGCGGTACCCGGTCCTATTTTGGAAAATAGATTTACAGAAGAAGATTTTCAGTCTATTTCTGATGAAAACGGCATAATAATAAATTCAACGATAAATTCGGCGAAAAGCTTTTTTAATGCGTTAAATATTCACAATAAAGGAATAGACGTTACAATAGAAAAAAATATACCTTTTAATGCCGGGTTAGGCGGAGGATCAAGCGACGGAGCCGGAATGCTGCTAAAATTGAACGAAGTTTTCGATAATGCGTTAGACAGGGCGGAATTAATCGGACTTGCCTTAAAATTGGGCTCGGATATGCCTTTCTTTTTAACCTCCGGCGACGCAATAGTATCGGGATTCGGCGAAAATATCGAAAAAATTGAACCTAAAGCTATGCAAAGATACAATATCGTTTTGATAATACCGGATTTTGGGATAAAAACCAAAGATGCATATGCGGAATACGACGATTTTATGTTGACAAATAAAATAAATTATTATAATATGCAATACTTAGACTTTAAGGATTTGAATTATGTAAACGATTTTGAACCCGTAATATTTAAAAAATATCCAGTTCTAAAAGAGATGAAAGAATCGCTCATTTTAAACGGCGCTGAAATTTCTCTATTATCCGGCAGCGGGTCGACTGTATTCGGGGCATTTAAAACCGGAGAAGAAGCCGTATCCTATTTGTATAAATTAAAATCTTTTCGTTTTTATAAAAGTGTAAGGCTGAGCTGTCTGACAGAAACTTTATAAATTATTACTCAATTCATTTTTGGAGGGTTTTGCTATGCAAGTTACCGAAGTTAATGTTTTTCCCGTTAATGAAGAAAAATTAAAAGCCTATGTTACAATTACGTTCGACAACTGTTTTGTCGTCAGAGACCTTAAAATAATAAACGGAAAGGATGGGCTGTTCGTTGCAATGCCAAGTAAAAAAAGAAAAGACGGTACATTTAAGGATACGGCGCATCCGTTAAATAACGAAACCCGCAATATGATTGAATCGGCCGTCCTTGCGGCATACGAAGCCGCGCTGAATAGCCAGGAGTGAAGAAAAAACCGATGTCCGAATTGCGAATTCGGCAAACGAAGATGTAGTGAGGTACCAGAAACGCTTTTGCATAACCGGCCAGACGTTTATAAATTTGAAATCTGTATGCCCGACTAAGTGTAAAGGCGAGTAATTGAATCAAGGTACCTAATTATAAATGGGGTGTCGACAAGCGGCAAGTCACAGGATTTTGATTCCTGCATTCGGAGGTTCGAATCCTCCCGCCCCAGCCAGCAGAATGTTGAACGAAGGCAGTAAAATAAGATTAACTATGCTGCCAGGCAGGCGATCATGAGCATGCGAAGCGTGCGAATCATCCTCCCGCCCCAGCCAGCAGAATGTTGAACGAAGGCAGTAAAATAAGATTAACTATATGACTAATAAATTAAAATTATTTGCAGGGAATTCCAACAAGGAACTTGCCGAAAAGATGGCGGACTATATGGGAATTTCCCTTGGCGATGCCGAAGTTTATAATTTCAGCGACGGTGAAACTTTTATAAATATAAACGAAAACGTCAGAGGCTGCGATATTTTTCTTATGGAGTCCACGTCCAACCCCGTCGATAAAAACCTGATGGAGTTGCTTATAATGATAGACGCCATGAAAAGGGCGTCTGCAAACAGGATAACCGCGGTCGTTCCTTATTACGGTTATGCAAGACAGGATAGAAAAACGGCATCCAGGGTTCCGATAACGGCAAAATTGGTTGCCGACATAATTACTACGGCCGGTTCGGACAGACTATTGTCTATGGATTTGCATGCCGGACAGATACAGGGTTTTTTTAATATTCCGGTTGACCATTTATATGCTGCGCCGGTACTTCTTGAATATATAAAAGAAAAGGAATATGACCCGGCCGATATAGTAGTCGTATCTCCCGATGCCGGAGCCGTTGAAAGATCGAGGTCCTTTGCAAAACATCTCGGCGCAAATCTTGCTATAATAGACAAAAGACGGATTCAGGCAAACGTTGCCGAAATAATGAACGTTATAGGGGACGTTAATAATAAAATTGCCATCATGTTGGACGATATGATAGATACTGCCGGCACTATTTCTCAGGGAGCTGTTGCCCTGTCTAATAACGGAGCGCGTGAAGTTATCGCAATGGCCACGCACGGAGTTTTATCGGGCGAAGCTATGGCTAAAATAGATAATTCCCCGATAAAAGAACTTATAATAACAGATACTATAAATCAAAAAAATAGAAAAGTTTTTTCAAAGAAAATTAAAATATTAAGCGTAGCAAATATTCTTGGCGAAGCTGTTAAAAGAATTCACGAAGAAGATTCGGTAAGTTCTCTTTTTATTTGAAAAAAATTAAAATAATTTATATAATCAAATATTAAAAAAAATTTAAAAGGAGATTTTCATTGGAAATAATTAATCTAAACATTGAAGGCAGGAAAAAGAAGGACAGTCTTAGGCTATTAAGAAAGCAAGGTCTTATACCGGGGATATTATACGGAAAGCAAACCGGATCCCTTATGGTGCTATTAAATTACAAAGATTTTCTTAAAGCATTTGCAAAACATTCCATATCTTCATTTATAAACATAATGAGCAACGAAGAAGCGGGCGTAAACGGTAAAACGGCGGTTATAAAAGAAATACAAAAAGACCCCGTTACCGACGAAATTATACATATCGATTTGCATGAAATATCCATGGACGAAAAAATAGAAATCGAGGCCGCCATACACTTTACCGGTAAATCTGAAGGGGTTAAACTTGGAGGTATTCTTGAACCGTTAATGAGGCATATTGCAATAAAAGGATACCCGAAGGATATTATAGACACTATTAATATCGATGTTTCGGGTTTAAAAATCGGGGATATTGTTCATGTCAGGGATTTAAATCTGGGCGATAAAATCGAAATAATGGCGGAAGACGACGCCGCTATAGTTACCATTGCGGAACCCACGGTAGAAGAGGTCTCCGCCGAGGCGCCCGCAGCTGAAGGCGAAACTGCTCCGACTGCAACCGCTCCCGCTCAGCATAATCAGCAAAAAGGTTAATATTTCAATCAATCAAAATATAAATGTCCGAAGATATATATATTTTTGGGCTTGGAAATCCGGGTCAGGAATACCGGTTTACAAGGCATAATTTTGGTTTTCTTGCGTTAGATGATTTTTCGCGGGAAAATAACTTTCCTCAGTTTAATGCGAAAAAAGATTTTTTGGTTTCCGATAAAATTATTTCCGAAAAAAATATATTTTTAATCAAGCCGCTTACTTTTATGAATTTAAGCGGCAAAGCCGTAAAAGAATTTTTAAAAAAACGCGGCATTTTTAAAATCGGACAAAATGAACCCGGCGACAACATTGTTTTAATTCACGACGACCTCGACTTGGCTTTCGGAAGTTATAAGATTAAATTCGGCGGCAGCGGCGGTTCGCATAACGGAGTTAATTCCGTAATCGATTCTATCCAGTCTAAAAATTTTATTCGCCTAAAATTAGGCATCAATTCAGATCTTAAAAAGCAGTTTGATTCCGGTGCGGATTTTGTCTTGTCTAACTTTTCAAAAGAAGAAATAAAAAAAATGCCGCATGTTTTTATAACGATAAACGAAATTTTATTATCAATTATATCTGACGGATTGGAAAAAACTATGAATAAATTTAACAGAAGATAAACGCGGGCATTTTTGCCCCATTAATATATCAATATAATAAATCCTGGAATTGTCGAACAAAATAAAATAAAGATATAAATATAAGGAAAAATATATGGGGCTTAAATGCGGAATAGTAGGTCTTCCCAACGTCGGAAAATCCACGATATTTAATGCAATCACTTCAGGCGCGGCCGATGCCGCCAATTATCCGTTTTGCACGATAGAACCTAATGTCGGCATAAAATCCATAAAAGATAAAAGATTAGAAAACCTTAGGGATATATTCGTTCCCGAAAAGTTTACCCCTACTTATGTGGAATTTGTGGATATCGCAGGGCTGGTTAAAGGCGCCTCGGGCGGCGAAGGTCTTGGAAATAAATTTCTTTCGCATATTAGAAACGTAGATTTGATTATACAGGTAATTAGAATTTTCGAAGAAAGTTCAGTCGTTCACGTCGAAGGCGGAATAAATCCTGAAAGAGACCTTGATATCATAAATACCGAACTTGCATTGAGCGACATGGAAATTCTTTCCAAACACATGCAAAAAGTTGAAAAAATAGCTAAAAGCGGGGATAAGACCGCAGCTTCCAATCTAGAATTTTTTAAAATTATAAACGCTCAACTAGAAAGCGGAGGAGCATTAACCGATAAAAATTTTAACGAAACGGAAAAAGTACTGCTTAAGTCTTTAGGCATAATATCTGCAAAACCAATCGTTTACGTTCTAAATGTAAGCGAAGAAATGTTATCCAAAGATTTTTCCAATAAAGAGATAGAATACATTATGAATATCGCCGCTACAAAAAATATACCGGTGATTAGGTTATGCGCAAAATTAGAAGCGGAGCTTTCGGCTCTCGGCGACGAAGACAGAGAAGTTTTTCTCAAAGATTACGGGCTCGAATCTTCGGCGTTAGATACGGCCGCATCGGTCAGTTTCGATCTTTTAGGCTTAATTTCTTTTTTTACCGCCGGTAAACAGGAAGTCCGGGCTTGGGAAATTAAAAAAGGCTGGAAAGCGCCCCAGGCAGCCGGAACAATACATACGGATTTTGAAAAAGGTTTTATAAGGGCAGAAGTCATATCTTACGATGATTTTATAAAAGCCGGTTCGGAAGCAAATGCCGCAAAAATGGGACTTTTAAGGCTGGAAGGCAAAGATTACGTCGTGCAGGACGGCGATATAATGCATTTTAGATTTAACGTATGAGATAGAGATAGCGGGCGCTTAATGCCCCGCGTTTTTAATATAAACAGCCATAGTATTTATAATTCCAACCCTCATCATCATTACCGCGTATGCCGCCAGCAAAAGAGCGGCAAGCTTGCCCGCGGCGTTGGACCCGGTTTTCCCTAGATATCTTAAAATAATCCTTGTATTTTTTAAAACGATATAAACTATTAAAAGATTAAGAATAAAAGCGATAGTTACCACTATGTATCCGTAAATACCGGAAATTATAAGGAGCGTGGTTAAGACCCCCGGTCCGACTATTAAAGGGACGCCTATCGGAACGACTCCAAGGTCCGCTTTATCCGACGACGATATTAGCTTTGGTTTTTCCGAGAGCAGATTGTTTATGGATATTATAAGCAAAAGAATGCCCCCGGCCATTTCAAAGTCGAATATTGAAATGCCCATAACTGCGAATAACGATTTGCCCAGAAGGAGAAATCCGAGGCCTACGCTGAAAGCGGTTATCAGCGAATTTTTCCGAATCTTTTTTTCTTCCGTTAAATCAGTGTCTTTAACGAAATCTAAGTAAATAGGCAGGACGCCGAATATGTCTATGGCGACGAATAAAGGAATCAGGGCAAGGACGATATCTTTAAAAAGCAGTATAATTTCGTTCCACATAGATTTATCGCATAATTTATTTAACTAAATTCGATACTATATTATAATATAAATCTTATGAATAAAAAAAATAAATTTAATATTCTTCATATAGACGCTTTTAAAGGCTTCGGCGGGGGACAGAACGATATAGTTATATTGTTGAAATTTATCAAAGAATATCATAGCGGCAAATTTGATATTTTCGTAATTCATAACGATAATGAAAGATTGAAATGCGAACTCGACAAATACGGCATTAAAAATTTTTCTATTAAAATGACCAATTTTCTCGATATTGCCGCTATATTTAGAATAAGGCAATTTTTAAAGAGCTACGATATAGACTTAATAAATTTTCATTCTTCGTTGGACCATTTTCTCGGCGGTATTGCGGCAGTTTCTATTTTTAAAAAAAAAATAATTAAAATATTGACGCGTCATGTCGCTTACAAGGTCGATTTTTTAAAAGGATATTTAATTTATAATATTTTAACCGACAGGTTTATAACCATATCCGAATTTATTAAGGAAAGACTGGTTAGCGACGTAGGAATAAACCCTAAAAAGATTGAAACGATATATAGTCCGAGAATTTATGGAGAATCGTCCGCCGGCGAAACCGAAAAAGATGAGGTAAAAGAAGAACTTGGGATTAAAAAAGAAGAAAAAATGGTTTCGCTTATAGGAAGGCTTTCTAAAGAGAAAGGCCATGAAGTATTTATAAGCGCAGCCGAAATAATAGTAAAAATCAGAAAAGATATAAAATTCGTTATTATAGGAGAAGGCCCCCTCGAAAAGCGCATTAAGGATTTGATTGCCGCCAAAAAACTACAGGAATACTTTATTTTGAGCGGCTTTAAAGAAAATATAAATAGATTTATCGCCGCGTCCGATATAATAGCCGTCCCTTCCGGACTCGAAGGCATGGGCAGCATTATAATAGAGTCCTGCGCCTTGAAGAAAGCGGTTATAGCATCGGATGTGGGAGGGATTCCAGAAATAATTAAAAATAATGAAACGGGGCTTTTGTTTAAGAACGGCGATTTTTTTGAACTTGCGGATAAAATAATATATTTAATAGATAAATATGATTTAATTGAAAATTTTAGTTCAAACTGCTATAATGAAGTCGTTAAAAAGTTCGATGCAAAAATTGTAGCGTCCGAAACCGCGCTTTTTTACGGAAAATTATTAAAGTCATAAAATATTATGCTATGAGAACTTTATTTGCGAACCGGCTGTCCAAAATAATTTTAACTTTTATTTTAATATTGCTGTTAGTTTATTCCATATTATTTTCTTTTAATGCCGTAGTGCATTCAAAACGAAGCCTTAAATTAAAATTAATTTCTTTTTTGCGGTATTCGTCTATAAAACCTGAATTTATAAAATTTATAGACCTGAATTTCAATACGCTTTTTTCGGACTATTTTTGGACGCTTTTCGTTCAGGAGGTTTCGTCTTTCAGGCTTGCAAAACTTCATTATCCTTATATGTATAAAATATCTGACATAACGGTATCGCTTAACCCTAATTTTAACTATGCTTATCAGGCGGGAGGGACGCTTCTCGGACTGACCGGCAAGCCGGAACGTGCGGTAAAATTGCTAAAAATGGGCATGAACCATTTAAAAGGCAACTGGAATATACCGTTTCTTATAGCATTTAATTATTTCTATAATCTTAATAATTTTAAAAAAGCGGCGTATTATCTTAAATATGCCGTCGGTATGAAAGGCAGCCCCAAGTATTTGGAATTTTTATACGTCAAGCTTTTAAATAAAGCCGGCAGCCTCAAAAAAACCGAAGGTTTTCTCGAAGATATGTATAAAAATAATAAAAATCCTTATATAAGGCAGATTATAAAACATAGGTTAAACGGCGTTAAAAAAGAAATAGCCCTTAAGAAAGTGCATAAAAATTATAAAATTCCTTATTCGTTAAAATTATTTAAGCCTGAATAATAATAAACGGCGGTCAAAATTATGATTGAATTAAATAACGTTACTAAATATTTCAGAACAGGTTTTTTTGGAATTAAAAAAAATGCCGTAGAAAAACTTTCTTTATATGTAGAAGACGGGAAAGTTACGGGTTTTTTCGGCCCCAACGGAGCGGGAAAGTCCACCACGATAAAAATGATAGTCGGGTTAATAAAGCCTTCTGCCGGAAGCATTAAAATAAACGGTTTTGAATCTTCGTATTATAAGGCAAGGCTTAAGTTAGGATATTTACCCGAAAATCCAAGCTTTCCGCGGGGATTAAAAGGCATGGAAATAATTGATTATTATTCGAAGCTGTTATATAAGTCGATCGACAAGAAAAAGGCGGAAGAAGCCATGAAATTAGCCGGTATTTTTTATGCTAAAAATATCCACGCGCATAAATATTCTAAAGGAATGATGCAAAGGCTTGCTCTTGCAGTTTCCATACTTGGAGATCCCGAGATTTTAATTTTCGACGAACCTTTATCCGGACTTGACCCTATAGGCAGAAAAGAATTTAAGGATATAATATTCAAACTTAAGGAAAGGAATAAGACTATTTTCTTTTCGTCTCATGTGCTTGCTGACAGCAAGGAACTGTGCGACCGGATTGCCGTTCTCGTGAACGGGAAGCTCATAAAAAATGAAGACATAGCGGCTATCGAAAAAGAAGCGGAAAGCTATGCGGAAGATAAAAAAGATTACGGCTTGAATGCAGAATACGGTACGCCCACGGAGGTTTACCTGTACGATTTAATGGTTAAAAATAAAAAAAATTCGGAGAATTAAAATTAACATTAAGAGGTTATTGTGAAAAAAATATTTTATTCTACCATTTATTCCTTTAAAGAAATAAAGAATTCCAAAATTTTTTATTCGTTTTTGATATTTGCGTTAATCCTTATTTCAGGCAGTTATTTTGTTTCGCAGACGAGTTTTATAAGCCAGGGCAGGATTATGGTAGATTTTTCGATATTCGCGATAGCCTTATTTAACGTTTTTATAGGTATTTTTATAGGCGCTTCGGTAGTTTACGACGATATAGAAAAGAAAAGCATTTTTTTGGCAATAACGAGACCGGTAAAAAGAATCGAATATCTTATAGGCCGGTTTTTAGGCTTAGCGGCGGCTATAATATTTTCTACGATTATAATGATGATTATTTTTTACGCCGTTCTTTTAATTATGCACAAATTTATAATTCCGATTGCCGGCGCAGGGTATCCGGCACATCATAATATAAACGATATACATAGTATGCATGCCGCCCTTTCTGCGTCTCGCTTAAATGCTTCTCCCGCCCCCAGGCAGCACGGTATAATTATATATTCATTGCCTCAACCTCTCATAGTGCAGGGATTGTTTATAATAATCGAATCCGTATTTATCGCCGCCGCCGCCCTGTTTTTTTCTTTAATAACGTCTAAAGCCCTTGCCTCCGTGTTTACGATTTTAGTTTTTTTTATCGGCAACGTTTCGAGCAGGATGAACGATTTAATAAAACCTGTAAAAAAGATTATAAAAGGCAAGGTCGAAATTATGTATAGGTCAAACCATATTCTTAGGGTAATTGTTCATTTCGTTTATACCGTCCTGCCTAATTTTTCCATGTTTAATATAAGTTCAGAAGCGGCATATAAAATATCTCTTTCCGGCGGCACTATTATTTACAGGGTTATATACGGACTTTGCTATATTGTACTTTTATTCGTTATATCGTCGGCAATCTTCTCAAAAAAGGATATAAGCTAAGTTCGAACCCACCCCTCTGTCCTGCCTTAACTTAATTTTGATAACTGCTACTTTATTCAGTATATGGCGGAGAGAGAGGGATGAGCGCCCAAGGGCGCTAAAAGCGACGAACCCCCAGACGCGCGCTCCGTATGGCATAAAGCCTTTGGCTTTATAAACGCCATACTACGCATGCGCTACGGGTGTTCGAATCCACGAATACCTTAGATTATTACCGCTTTATTGGGAAAGGCGTTTTTATATGGCGGAGAGAGAGGGATTCGAACCCCCGGATGTTTTGAGCATCAACGGTTTTCAAGACCGCCGCCTTAAACCGCTCGGCCATCTCTCCTTATAGAGTTTATTATTATATTATAAATATTGATTTCTATTATTGCAATATAAAACTGCGGTATCAGGATAATTTGTATGCCTAAGATGCGATTAATTTAACCAGTCGAATTATTATTAATTAACGGTACGGATTATACTAGACCATAATGCGTGCG
>DAHVNW010000040.1 GCA_027319095.1 bacterium
CTTTGCTTTAATTTTAATTTTAATAATTGCGCTTTATTCCTTTTTCCTATCGTAATACCGTAATACTTGCCGTCATATAACTTATTACCGTAATTTTCAGGCAAAATAAAAAATCTGTATATAGCCATGCCTGCAAATAATGCTGCGACGGCGATTAAAATATTATATTTCAAACTATTCTTTTCTTTGTCCGTTTTTTTCATATTTTGCCTAAAACCGATGATAGGCTGTCCTCGTTTTTTAGAAAATTAAACTCATAGTCGTAACTCAACAGCTCGGCTTTTACCATTTTTTTAAATGCGTTTAACAGCTCGAATGCCGATATTTTGCCGAATATATATCTGTTAACGTACAATTTTAACAAAAGAGAGGATTCCGGAACATAAACTTTTCTTTCCGCCCTGTAAAGTTTATAATATTTTTTTATGTTTAATAAAAGTATCTGGACGGTTTTATTAATTCCGCCGTATGTCCATGCCCTCCCGAATAAAGATGAAATCATATTTTTTTGGGCTCTTTTCATTTCCGGAACCTGCCTCGAATTGAAATATAACGGAACCATAAACCCTATCGAGCCGCCTAAAGCCGGTTGAATGTCGTATCTGTAACCGTATTTAACGTGAAAAACAATATTGGGATAAAGGCCCTGGTCCGCAAGTTTTTTCTGGGATTTTGACTTATCGTATAAAATATTTGCGGCTTTAAGCATGGAATTATTTTTATATGCGTCGTTTATCGTTTTTTTTAAACTTTCCGTATCTAATTTTACCGTTTTAGGAAAAAGCGCGGCGCCTTTTAACCGGGCGAGTTTTATTTGCGAAATTCTGGATAATTTATAAAGGGTTTTTAGCCTGTCTTTTTTTAACCTGATTAGCTTATTTTTAAGCGCTATCATCTTTAAATCTATCCTGATAACTTCGGTTTCTTTAGCTTTTCCAAGAGTATATCTTTCGGTGGTATTTTTTTCTAATAATTTTAACAGCGAGTAATCGCTTTTTATGATTTCTATATCGCTTTCGTAGAGCGCAAGCCTGTAATAATAATTTTTTACCGTTGCCGCGGTCGCATAAACCGCAGATTTGGTTATTTCGTCGGCATAGTCGAAAGAATATTTTGCAATTTTGCTTTTAAGAAAAAGTTTCGTCGGAAAAGGTATGTCCTGCGTAAACGTGTATCTAAACTTACTGCCCTGATACTCATTGTTGCCTACGGCAAAGTTGCCAAACCCGTCCGAATCGTTATAAGCGAAAGCTATTTTCGGATTAGGCAGGCTTTTTGAAATTTCGACGTTTTCTTTTAGCGCCCCCGCTTCGAGTTTTAAACGCATGATGTCGTAATTTTTTAAAGAAGATTTTATAAGCCGTTTGACGGATAATACTTTCGGACGCCCGTTAGATTTTTTTATTTTAGATTTTTTTTTAATTCCGCTAAAGATAAAGGCGCAGGAAGGCTTTGCGAAATAATACGTCGTTATTGCAACCGGTACCGTAAAAATGAAAAATAATAAAAACGAAACCGAAAATTTCCTGCATTTCTCTTTGCGCATTTTTTTAAATCAGATGAAATTTTTCAACGTTCCTATGCTTTCTATCTCTATTTCAAACACATCGCCCTTACTTAACGGTCCAACTCCGGAAGGCGTGCCCGTCGAAATAACGTCTCCGGGAAATAAAGTCATTATTCCGGAGATAAATTCTACAAGTTCAAAAGGATTAAAGATAAGATTGGAGATATTGGAAGATTGCTTTAATCCGCCGTTTAAGTAGCCTTTAATGCTTAAACCGGCAGGATTTTCTATTTCGGTTTCTATAAAAGGACCCATTGGGGCAAAAGTGTCGAAAGATTTTGACCTTGTATATTGAATATCCTTAGTCTGCAAATCCCTTGCCGTAACGTCGTTAAGACACGTATAGCCGAATATATAACCAGGGGCATCTTTGCTTTTGATATTTTTTGCCGTTTTGCCGATAACAATAGCAAGTTCGGCCTCATAATCGACTCGTTTGGAAGCGGCGGGAAGAATAATAGTCCCCAGATGCGGGAGCAGACTCGAATTGGGCTTGATAAAAAGCATAGGTTCTTCGGTAATTTTCAGCTTCATTTCTTCGGCGTGGTCTTTATAATTAAGACCTACCGCTACA
The DNA here is from genome assembly GCA_027319095.1 of bacterium. Lineage (GTDB taxonomy): Bacteria > SZUA-79 > SZUA-79 > Acidulodesulfobacterales > Acidulodesulfobacteraceae > Acidulodesulfobacterium_A. The sequence goes on from DAHVNW010000040.1 coordinate 2,142, forward strand.
ATTTTGGTAGGGGTTACCGGGGGCAAAAATTCGAGTTCCGTTAATTTATACTGTCTGCCGTCGTAATTTAAATCGTTAAAGTCAAAATCTATAACGACGTTAATAAAAGAATGTCCGGGATCGGTGGAGAGCGTGCCGAAATAAACGTTTTCTTCCCCTGTTTTGTGCCTGAATCTTCCGAATTTCATTCTTGCGGTACCGTCCCCTATATGCTAAACTCTTTATTTTTTGACTCTCAATTACAATTTCGTATAGATTAATGTTAAGCGGCCTTAAATTTAACTGCCTGCCATCCTAAAAAAGGCTTAAACTTAAAAAGCGCCCCGCTTTTCCCTGATTTGATAATTTTATAAAATTTGTTAAATCTTATATTCAATTTATAGGCGGCTTTATATAATTCATTCGGCTTAAATTTAAAATCGAATGCAACTATAGCTGCTTTTTTTGTTACCGATTTAATTTTTATAAAGCCGATTTTGAATTTGCCCATCCTGACGTATGTTCTGTCGGCTTGTTTAAACAAAAATGACTTTAGTTTATCGGTAAAAGAGGTATAACCGGCTTTCCTGTGAAATTTTATATATTTGTTATTTAAAAGAAACGCATAAAACTTATCGTCGCCGGCACTTACGGCTTTAGAATATGGAACGGCAAACTCAGGAGAAAAATCAATGCTTTTAGATATAAGTTTTGCCGCAAGTTTTTTTGTAAATCTTTCCCTCCTTCTCGCAGCGCAGCCGTTTAATAAAAATGGCGGGACAAAAGCTAACAATACAATTAATACGGAAATAAATATTTTAAATTTAAGCTTTCTCATTAAACATACGGAGACTATTCGTTATTTATTATATTTATTATTTTATCCCTTTATATTTTTATCTTCTTCTCCCCCCGCCTCCAAAAAGCATAAGCAACATAAGAAACAGGTTTATAAAGTCTAAATAAAGCGTAAGCGCTCCCATTACCGTTTCCTTTCTGACGTCGAACGAACCGCTTAAATAAATCCGTTTAAGCTTTTGCATGTCATAGGCGGTAAGTCCGAGAAATATGACGACGCCCAGCACCGAAACGACATACATTAAGGTAGAACTGCGAAGGAAAAAATTTACTACCATCGCTATTATAACGGCAAAAAGCCCTACCATCATAAAATTGCCCATTTCCGTCAAATCTCTTTTAGTGGCATATCCGAGAAAAGCAAGAATGCCGAACGAAGCGGCGGTCAAAAAAAATACCTCTTCTATGGACTGGTTGGTATAAACTAAAAATATAAACGAAAAGGTAACTCCCGTAAGAGCCGAGTATAATAGAAATATAGCCTCGCTAACGTCGGCAGGCAGCCTGTTTATTCCAAAAGAAAGCCCTATGACCGCCGCAAACTGAAGCCCTATTAAAAGATAAAATAACATTACGTGCGAATATAAATAAAGCACGACGGGCTTGTCCGATGCCACGAAATAAGAAATAAAACCTGTTATGACCAATCCTAACGTCATCCAGGTAAACACGCCGCGAAAAAAATCCGACAGCCCTTCGCCGGTTGCTGCCCTGCCTCCCGTTATATCGTAATCATAAGTATTTCTGTTACTGTTATAATTTGGATTATAATTACCGAACGGCATAAATCAACCTCCGTATTATAAATTAAATTTTTTAATTTATGTAATAGGATAGCACATACCCGTAGAAAAATCAAATCGCACGACTATTCCCGTTAATGACTATTCCAAAAAATTGCCCAAAATTGCCGGTAGAAATCTCTAAAATAGCTTTAAAATTATATGAAAGCTGCATAAACTGCATACGTTTGTTTATGCATAAAAATTTTCTATCGGCAATTTTGGGACTTTGAAATCTTCATGCTGCGCGTTTTTAAACATTATTGGCCGAAACAAGACGAGCCATAATAAAAATACTGCTTCCAAAGCATTTTGGCTAAAGCTAAAATAGATTATAGAACCTTAATTATTTCCGAAACATCTTTCCTCGTAGTTTTCGACGTTCTTTCCATTGGGATGCCGACGGGAATCAATGCGGTGAGATTGTCGGGCTTTTTTACGCCTATAATATTCTCCATTTCCTCCTTGGCTATTAACGGTCCGGTCATCCAGCACGCCCCAAGCCCGTCGTTATGGCACGCTAAAAGTATATGGGTAATAAGGCTTGAAACGCCCTGCAACCCCGGATTTATAATGAATTTTCTTGCAAAGCTTCTGCTTTTATCCGAATTTTCCAAGACGTCGTCGATGCCGCTTATATACGGTTTTGCTACTACGGCAAAAACCGCAGGAGCTTCGTCGAAAAAAGTATAGACACGGGGGGCGTCTTTTCCGACGACCTTTTTATAAACGGAAGCCGCCTCGTTTTTCATGCGGGATAGGACTTCCTTGCTTTTTATTATATAAACGAACCAATTCTGGGCATTGCTGCCGCTTGGCGCGCTTGCGGAAATTTCGATTATTTTAACCAATCTTTCTATGTCCACGTCTTCATTCTTGAATTTTCTTATACTTTTTCTTGTTTTAAAAGCTTCTATTAAATCCATGTACCGGCTGCCTCCAATTTATTTTTTTTATAAATACTTACTCGACGTTATCGATTATAAAAATTTATCCTACAAGTTATAATTACTGCATAAACGGCATGCGTTTATATCCGGGAGCAAAGCAAAGTTAATTCAAAAAATAAGTCCCTGACGATGAGTTAATGAAATATTTGACCCTACATTCGGTATTTTTTATCTCTAAATTGAGATTATTTAAAGTATCACGCTCAAGCGTTTTCCAAACCGATTCAAAATCAACTTTTTTAATCGTCTAAATCTTCTTTGATAACGCTACCCCGCCTTAGCTGAACAAGCCTTATGGGTATTCCCGTTAAACATATCATAGCTATATAACTATTAATTTTTTTAATGTTGCCCCATTGTATAGTGTTTCTTATATAATGTCAAACGCCTTGGCTTACATATATATAGGTTCCATGTTAATAACTTTTAAATGTCTATGCCGAAATAAAGATTTATCGGAATAAAAACCGTAATTCAAAAATAAGAAAATTCCATTGAAAAATTAAGGTTTTTGATTTTTATTTAATAATGTTATAAAATATAACATGTAAAGAAAGACATAAAATAATATAATATATTTAATAGACAAGCAATATGGGTAAACGAATTAAAGATAAAAAAATAAGGATTATTTTATTAATTTTGTTTGCGTCTATTCTTGCGCTGTCCGGCGGCTTTTTCGCTTTCTCGGCATATGTAATGTTTTATGTTTTTTCTTCCTATGGGAACGGCGGTATGTCATTTTATGCGCTTAAAAAATCAGACATAGTTTTTTTTAACGGACAAAACGGTTTTAGGTTATTAAGTCCAGGGTTTGCAAACGATTTCCACATAAGTATCTTTTACTATATTTTTATGGCGTCGCTTATTATTTTTTTAGTTGCGTCTTCCGCCATGTTTGTTTATTTCTACAGATTTATAAATAAACACGGCTCTTTAGAAGCCGAGATAGAATCATTAGAAAAAAACGCCCTCGAGATACCTTCGGCAGTTATTCACGAGATAAAGGGAAACATAAACGCGCTGGGTATTAACTCCAGGCTTTTGCGGGAGAAACTCATAAGAAGCGGCGGCGGTAAAACCGGCGAAGAAAACGGAAGCGGCGGAAACCGTAAATCTTTTATAAAAAATGAAGCCGGGCGCGCAAATATTGAAACGTTATATGCCTATGAAACCCCCTGCCCTAACAATCCGGAAGATTCCCCGGGTTGCATTGCGGATATTGCCAGAATAAGCGGGGCGGTAGAATCTGAAATAAGCAGGCTGAATGAGACTATGGAAAATATACTTAGATTTACTAAAGAACATTCGTTAAATATGGAGAAAGTATATTTGAAAGACTTAATAAATAAGGCGGTTGAAAAATCGGCTCCTAAAGCCGCTGCCGAAGGTGTTTTTATAATAACCGGTCAGGCTGTTGACGGCGGCGCCTGCATAACGGCTGACGCCGCTTTGATGGAACAGGTTTTAGTCAACCTTATATCCAATGCGATAGAATCATATCAGAACAATAGAAAACCCATTACATCATCGCGCAACAAAGCAGACGGCGATAAAACTTCCGGAAGCGAAAACGCAAAAAGGGGGGTCTTTATATATTGCTATTTTTATGTGGATAAAATAATTATCAGCATAGAAGATAACGGAAAAGGAATAAGCAAAGAATTTTCGCAAAGGATTTGCGAACCGTTTTTTACTACGAAGAAAAACGGCGTGGGGCTTGGACTTTCCCTTGTAAAAAAGATTTTAGACGCACATGGATTTAAAATAAAGGTAGAATCCGCGGCTTTCGCAGGCACAAAAGCTATGGTTATTATAAAAAATCTCGAAAATTAGATTCAATAATATAAATATGCCGTTTAAAATTATTCTTTTTATTGCAAATCTTAAAAATGAACGATAATAACGGGATAGATGCACGAAAGTCAAAAAAAAATGTGTCCGCATCAATTTTAATAGTTGAAGACGACGAAGCTTCGCGTTCAGGGCTTGCAGAGTTTCTTGAACTTGAAGGGTATAAAATTTCGGAAGCGGCCGGAATAAAAGATGCTTTTACTTTTTTAGACCAGAAAAACCGTGAAGGAAAAAGCGTATACGATATAGATATAATAATTTCAGATTTAAAACTTCCGGACGGCTCCGGTATCGACCTCTTAAGGTATATTAACCATACTAATATAAATAATCTTGAAAATGGCGATCCCGGAACGGCTAAAAATAAAATCGACGTAGTCATAACTACAGGCTACAGTTCGGTCAAAAGCGCCGTAGAAGCTATAAAGTTAGGCGCATACGATTATATAACCAAGCCGGTAAACCTCGATGAATTATCCCTTATTATTAAGCGAATAGTATCCAATAAAAGGCTCATAGACGAAATAAATCTTTTAAAAACAAGATTGGACGAAAGGTTTAATTTTGGAAACCTTGTAACCTCTTCAAAAAAAATGATAGACGTCGTAAACACCGCCTGCACCGTCGCCGGAACAAATTCTACCGTCCTTATCGAGGGCGAATCCGGAACGGGCAAAGAACTTATGGCCGATATTATCGTAAATAACGGGAACAGAAAAAATAAACCTTTCATAAAAGTCAACTGCGCCGCTCTTTCGGAATCCATCCTGGAAAGCGAACTTTTCGGCCACGAAAAAGGGGCATATACAGGTGCGGACTCGCTTTATAAAGGCAGGTTCGAGATCGCCGACGGCGGAACTATTTTTCTCGACGAAATAGGAGAGATACCATTGAAGACCCAGTCCAAGATATTGAGGGTGCTTCAGGAAAAGGAGTTCGAAAGAGTCGGAGGGAATAAAACTCTAAAGGTAGATATTAGAATTATTGCGGCCTCTCAAGATATCGAAGGCAAGGTTAGAAGCGGGGATTTTAGACAGGATTTATACTATAGGCTGAACGTTATTAATCTTAAACTTATTCCGCTGCGGGAAAGAAGAGAGGACATGCCGCTTTTAATCAAAAGGTTTTTAAGCGGCTTTAATAAAGAAACCAATAAAAACATACAAGGATTAAACAGAAGGGCGTTAGATTTATTGCTTAATTATGATTACCCCGGCAACGTAAGGGAATTAAAAAATATAGTCGAATTTATGACCGCAGTTTCTAACAACGAAACCGAATATTTAGACGAATCTATGCTGCCGAATTATATAAAGAAAAAATATGCCGTATCTTCGGTTTCCGGCGGCATGCCTAACAAAGATGACGTTCCATCCCGCGGCGGCATGCCGGAGTCCGTATCCGTCGCCGGCGATTCGACTGACGGAAGCGGATTTGAAAATTATATAAAAATACCTCTGGGGCTGACCCTCGAAGATGCCGAAAATATTATCATTCAAAAAACGCTCGAGATAAACGGCTACAATAAAGCAAAAACCGCAAGGGATTTAAATATCGGGCTTAAGACGGTATATAGAAAACTTGCCAATAAAATATAGGATATTATTTATTTTTAATAAAAAAGTTTTATTAATTTCTGTTGCTACGAAGATAATAAAAATTTTTGAAGATTGTCTTGATGATATACGCAAAAGTAGCATGAAATTAAAATAAAATTAACTAAAAAAAATAAATTTAAAATGCCCTTAATTAAAAAAACCGATAAAATTTTTGAAAATATTAAAAGGCTCAGGCAGATATTTTATATTGCCTCAAAATATGGATTCGGCGATTTGATAGAGAGATTAAGCCTTCAGCAGTATATTCCCCTCCATGAACGCATCATAATTAAGATATTGGCGGGCAATAAAAAGAAAAAAATAGACGGACCGCCTATAGAAAAAAGATTAAGGCTTGCTTTCGAGGAACTTGGTCCCACATTTATAAAGCTGGGACAAATACTGTCTTCGAGGCCGGATTTAGCCACGCCCGCATTTGCAAAGGAATTTTTTAAGCTCCACGACGATATGACCCCCCTTGATTACGATACTATAAAGGAAGTAATAACCCAGGAACTGGGGAAAGATATAGAAGATGTCTTTGAAAAATTTAACAAATCCCCTCATGCGGTAGCATCGATTGCGCAGGTTCACAAGGCTGTTTTGAAGAACGGCATGGAAGTCGTTGTAAAAATAAGAAAACCTTATATCGGCAGAACTATAGAATCCGATATATCGATACTTTCCTTTCTTGCGCCGTTAATCGAAAAATTTATACCGGAGTCTAAGACGTTTAATCCGGTCGGCATAGTTAACGAATTTTCTAAGGCTATACGCAAGGAACTCGATTTTAATATCGAGGCTTATAATTGCATAACTTTCATGGATAATTTCAGAAACAGCGCCGATGTGCATATTCCAAAAATCTATCAGGAATACACCACAAGAAAAATATTAGTCATCGAGCTTTTGAACGGCAAGCGGATTAGCGACATCGATATGCAAACGCTTTCTCCGGGTTTTAGAAAATTGGAGGCGGAAAAAATAGCCAACGCTTATTTTAAACAGATACTGGAAGACGGATTTTTTCACGCCGACCCGCATCCCGCAAATATACTCATAATGGAAGATGGCAAAATCGCGTTTCTCGACTTTGGCATAATAGGAAAGATTGACAAAACGGCAATTGAAAGCGTAATAAACACGTTTGAAGGACTTATGACGAAAGATTTTAGAAAACTGGCAAACCAGTACGTAAATCTCGGTTTTTTCGATTCCAATATAGGAGACTTTAACGAATTTAAAGAAGAGTTTACCGGGCAGTTGAGCGATTTTTTAAGTCCATATTATGATAAATCCCTTAAAGAAATAGATTTAAGCGCCTATATTTCCAAGGTTTCGGAAATATTCGGCAAATTTAAAATTAAAATCCCTCCGGATTTATTTCTTATCAATAAGACCCTGATTCTTTTAGAATCGTTGATAAGAGATATCGACCCCGATTTCAAGCTGATAGACGCGGGCTTGAAATATTCGAAAAACGCCGCTAAAAAGCATTTGCTTGAAACATACCGCTTAAAACGGTTTAAAGAAATATATTACGACTTTTGGGAACTTGCCAATATTTTCCCAAAACAGTTAAAAAATATTCTCGACAAATTTTCAAGGGATCTGGTTAAAATCGAGATAAAAACGCCCGATATCGACGCGCTTTCAAACAGTTTAAACAAAACTTCCAGCAGGATTTCTTTCAGCCTTATTATTGCGGCGCTGATTGTAGGTTCGTCCTATCTGATGAATTCCACGGCGACGGCGAACCGCGGCTCCGTCATCCAGACTCTCGGCATCGCGGGTTATATTGCGGCCGCAGCGTTGGGATTGTGGCTTGTTATCAGCATAATTATATCGGGCAAATATTGACGCAACATCTTAAAGACTGGCAATAATAACGCAAAATGGGAAACATATACCGGAAAACCATAGATAAATTTTTGCTGCTGCTGTTTAAGCATAGCAATATGCCGTATCTTGGGGGGGTTTTATCAATAATAGCCATTACGGCTATTGCATCCGTCCTATTTTTAACCGGCCCTCTTCCTTTAAAAAATATTTCCTCTTTTAATTCAAGTCTTTTATTAAAAAGCTCAAGACTAAACGAAAGCTTAAGGCTTATAAAATCCGAAACCGACAATATTGTTTATTACAACTCTTTAAGGAAGCCGAGCGAAGCGCTGAAGATACAGTTCAAAAAGGTATTGAACGGGTTAAAAGCCGATATCGCCAAAACGGATATCCGATACAAAAACCTTAATTCTTTTATCGAAAAAAACGGCAGCTTAGCGAAAAAAGACGGCAAAATAATAAATTATTTTAATAAATCGTACTTCCAGTGGAAAAATATAAGCAAGCCGATTCTTAACGTAATCCTAAAATATCACAGGTATGCGGCTTCCAGAATTTCGTTAAGTCTTTTTCTAAAACACGCCTTTTATCTTTCCTATATGCCGACTTCAAATATTATTAAAGAAGAAAAATCCGGCTTTAGAGATATTATAGGCATGGCAATTCTTTATTTTATTATATCTGCCCTCTTCATAATATTCCTTACGGGTTTATTTTTTTGTCTTATAGGCAGGCTTTATAAATATTCGCTGGAAAATGAGCGGCGGTTTAAATCCCTTTTTTACAGCCTGCCCCTTGTGTCTTTTATCGTGGAAGTGGAAACGGGCAATTTTATAGATGCGAATGACTATGCAGTAAATTTTTACGGCTATTCCAAGGAAGAACTGTTAAGCATGAGCATAAATACGATAAACGTTTCCGTAGGCTCGGTGGAACTTAAAAAATTTAGAAGAAGCGCTGTGAAAAAGGGGCATGAATCGGTTATTTTTAAGCACAGGTTAAAGAACGGTGACGTGAGGACGGTACAAACTTTTATTACCGGTATCCTATTGAACGGCAAACCTCATCTTAATACCATAGTTATAGATATAACGGAAAAAATAGCTACCGAAAAAGCCCTCAAGGAATCGGAGGAACTTTTTAAAACGGCGACGGAAAATCTTTTAACAGGCGTTGTTCTTTACAGGGAAAAGTACATCTATGCCAATCCTATGGCGGAAAAAATACTGGGATATTCTAAAGAAGAGCTTTACGGGAAAAACGTCTGGGATATCTACCCCGACGAACGAGACAAATTATCGATAAAACAGTCTATAGCAAAAAGGCTGGCAGGAGAAACATTTAACGTCATATATACATTAAAAATCCTGAAAAAGCAAAACGAAGAAGCCTGGCTTTTAATATCCTCCTCCACCGTAAAATACGGGGGCAGGTACGCCGCCCTTTCAAGTTTTATAGACAATACCGAACAGGTTTTAAAAGAGCATACTATTTTAAAGGAAAAAGAAGAATACAGGACTTTATCGGAATACGATCAGCTTACGGGAATTTTTAACAGGAGGGCGTATGAAAACAGGATCATGGACGCGTTAAGCGCGGCGGGAAGATATAAAAGGCCGCTGTCTTTAATAATGTTTGACATAGACGACTTTAAAAAAGTCAACGACGAGCTGGGACACGCCGCAGGCGACTCGGTTCTTAAAGAAGTTGCCGCAGCCGTTAAGGAAGATTTGAGGACGACTGATATATTGGCAAGGGTGGGCGGGGAGGAATTTATGATAATCGTTCCGGAAGCGACTTTGGAAACGGCGGTGAACATAGCTGAAAGATTCAGGTCAAAAATAGAAAACCGGAGCTTTGCGATAGGGAGCAGGATAACTTTGAGTTTTGGAGTGACGGCATACGACAAAGGCATGACGAAAGAAAATATGGAATATTTTGTTGACCTTGCGCTTTATAAGGCGAAACAAGAAGGCAAAAACAGGGTAGAGGTGGTATCGAATTAGAAAGCCAAATTTTTAGACGCGAAGGAATTTTAAGGTATAAAAAGTTATACCTCGATTTGTAACCGCGGTTTCATAAATACTTGGCGGATTAGGTTTAAACCTCTTAAAGGCCGCAAGATATTCATCATCATCAGTATTGCGAAATTGTTTTAAAAATAGACTACGGATTAATAAAATCCAAACAAAAACTCCCGGCTGCGGCAAACGCGGTCGGAAGCGAAGATACGGAGGCGGGTGTTTACAAAAACAAACTTTTTGTGCCTGCCGGAGTGAATAAATCTGACCCCTTTTTTTCCTTTATTTTTTATAAATCTTAAATTTTAAACCGAGAAGGACTGGATCGAAGAAAGATGGCTAACTATCCGAATATGTTGTATTTCAATATGCAGTATACGGCCATTATTCCATCTTTCCAACCTATCTTTTTTCCTTCTTTATATGTTCTTCCATAATAGGATATCCCCACTTCATATATCCGGATGTCTTTTATTTTTGCTATTTTTGCGGTGATTTCCGGCTCGAAGCCAAATCTCTCCTCTACAATGTCGATGTTTTTAATAACATTTTTAGTAAAAACTTTATAGCCGGTTTCCATGTCGGTAAGATTGAGGTTTGTAAACATATTCGACAACAGCGTCAGGAAGCCGTTGCCCATCCTGTGCCAGAAATACAAAATGCGCTGGGCGGATTCGCCTTTAAACCTGGAACCGTAAACCACGTCCGCGTTTCCTTCGAGTATGGGTTTTATCAACTTTGGGTATTCTTCGGGATTGTATTCCAGGTCGGCGTCCTGTATTATTACTATGTCGCCGCCTGCCGCGCTTATTCCTGCCCTTATGGCTGCGCCTTTTCCACGGTTTACTTCGTGAAAAATAACCTTGTCTATTTCGCCGGCAAGTTTTCCTTTAAGCATCTCCGCCGTCCCGTCTGTGGAACAGTCGTCGGTTACGACGATTTCACTTTGGCAATCCTGAATTTTGGCCGCTGATTTTTTAACGGCCCTGATAACGCTTTCTATGGTTCCGGATTCGTTGTAGCATGGAATTACAATTGATATTTTCAATCGTCCACCACTTTATTTAATATATTTACTGTTATATTTATGACATATTAATAAAGCTGACCCCTTTATTTTTTGCTTTGTTTTT
>DAHVNW010000041.1 GCA_027319095.1 bacterium
CGGCCGATATAATTAAAGAGACGGCTCATTTTATTGTTATAAAGGACATTAATCCCGTAGCGCCGGTTCATCTGCTTATTATTTCGAAAAAGCATTACGACAGCCTCATAGATGGGGTCGTGGATACCGGAGAACATATCTCCGGAGAAAACTGCGGCGAAGGCGCAGGCGCCGGCTGGAATGAGATATTCTATCTTATAGCGCGGCTTGCAAGGGAACTTAAGCTTGACGATAAGGGTTTCAGGACTGTTATAAATACCGGCGCGGACGGCGGACAGACGGTAGGCCATCTTCATATTCATTTTATGGCTGGAAGGCAGTTCGGATGGCCTCCGGGCTAATGAAACGATTTTAAGCGGCCTCAAATATTACAATATAATTAATAATTAAAGGGTTTTTGGAAAATTCAAACGGTTAAGAAATTATAACGGATAAGAAATAAATAAATTTTCATTATGCCGATAAAACAGGTTCAAAGGAGAATATAAATAATTAATGGAAGCATGGTTTTTCGAGAATCAGACCGGTAATTTTGGAATTAAAATCAGGATTGAATCCATTTTATTTCATGAATTTTCTGATTTTCAGGAGATAACTATATACGACACTTTAGAGTTCGGAAAAGTTCTTGTTTTAGACAAAGCCGTTATGTTCGCCGAAAAAAATGAGTTCGTTTATCACGAAATGCTTGGGCTTGTCCCTCTTTTTTCGCACGAAAAACCGGAAAGAATCCTCATAATAGGCGGCGGAGACGGCGGCGTAGTAAGGGAATGCTTAAAAAATCCTTTCGTTAGGCAAATCGACCTCGTAGAAATCGATAAAAAAGTTATAGACGTTTCGAAAGAATTTTTTCCGGAAATAGCATGCGGGCTTGACGACAAGAGAGTGCGAATTTTAGCGGAAGACGGAATAGAATTTGTCAAGAGGGTAAATGCCGGCGGAATCGAAAGCCAAAAATATGACGTAATACTCGTAGATTCCACTGATCCGGTCGGGCCTGCCGAAGGTTTGTTCAGGCGTGATTTTTACGAAGCGGCGGCTGGTTCGCTAAACGGCAGGGGAATATTTGCGGCGCAAACGGAATCCCCGTTTTTTAACGGAAGCCTGATAAAAGACGTTGGAAAAATTATAGAAGATATATATCCCAAGCGGTCGTTGTATTGCGCTTCTATTCCTGTTTACCCAAGCGGTTTATGGAGTTTTACAACAGGATCTAAAAAATACGATGCCGAAATTATTAACGGAAGCTACAAAGATTTCGATTTTTTGCAATTAGAGGCAGATTCAAAATATTATTCCCGCGAAATACACCCCGCATCGTTTATTTTACCTAATTTTATAAAGGAGATAATGAAATAAAAAAAGTTTATGATAAACAATTTTATGACTATCGCGGATGAAAAGTTTTCATCTATTTTATCAAAAACGTCGTCGTTTTTTAACTCGGCGGATTTTTACGAAAAATCGGATTTAGTTCTTCTTGGAATACCCATGGATTACACTGCAAGCAATATTCCCGGTTCGAGATTCGCCCCTAAAAGGATAAGGGAACTGTCTTATACCCTCGAAAACTATAGTCCTTTTTTCGGCGATTCCATAGACGAAAAGTTTTATGATATGGGAGATCTAGTCATGCCGTGGGGAAATACGGATAAAAGCATAAAATTTATAAACGAAACAGCCGAAAAAATTTTATGCGACGGAAAAAAAATTATCGGTATCGGCGGAGACCATTTAGTATCTTATCCCGTAATCAAACAGTATGCTTTAAAATATGAGGATTTAGTCGTTTTGCAATTTGATGCGCATACCGATTTAAGAGAAGAATGGAATAACGAAAAATATTCCCATGCTACGGTTTTAAGGCTTGTTTACGACATCATAAACAAAGGGAATCTGTTTCAGTTCGGCATTCGTTCCGGTTCTAAGGAAGAATTCGATTTTGCTAAAAAACACTGTCATATTTATACGAATGAAGTTTACGAGCCGCTAAAAAGGGTTATCGGTTCGCTTGCCGGAAAACATGTTTATCTTACTATAGACATAGACGTTCTGGATCCGGCTTTTGCCCCCGGCACCGGATATATAGAAGCCGGAGGAATATCCTCGAAGGAGCTTTTCGATGCGGTATCGCTGCTATTATCGGAGGTCCAGGTTGTAGGAGCGGACGTAGTCGAAGTTTGTCCTCCGACTGACAATTCAGACAGAACGTCTGCAATTGCGGCAAAACTAATAAGGGAAATTATTATCGGCATGCATGCTAACAAAAAAATTAAAAATTTTTAATGAATAAAGAGAAAAAAATAAATAGAACCGGAGGAAAATAGAAGTGTTTGAAACACCTGATATATATACATTGGCGGCTGGAACGTCTGAAGGAACGTCAAAATTAGGGGCGTTCGATAACGCTATTTTAAAAGCAGGGGTGGGAAATACTAATTTAATCAAGTTAAGTTCCATACTTCCGCCTAAAGCGGCATTTAAAGAAAAAATAGTTTATCCGCGCGGAGTATTGGTTCCAATAGCGTACGGTTCTATTTCCAGCGACAAAAAAGGAGAAACTATCGCGGCGGCCGTGGCTGTAGCAATATCCGTAGAAGAAGGGTTCGGGGTGATTATGGAATATTCCGGAGCGGTTTCAAGAGGCAAAGCGGAAGAGACGGTAAGAAGAATGGCGGAAGACGCCATGAAACAAAGAGATATCTCGATTAAAGAGATAAAATCCATTAGTTCAGAACATATAGTAGAAAATTTCGGATGCGCTTTTGCGGCGGTTTCCATGTGGTATTCTAAATTATTATAGCGTTTATTTATAGTAGATAATTTAACCTGCGAAAATAACAGAGGAGAAGGACGAAAAGCGCTTTGGATTTTTGCTTAAAGCGTCCGTCCAAATAGCGGTTTGAATAAAACCTTCGTAATATCTACATCTTTAGGTTTGATATTTGTTATAATACTGATTTTTATAATAGGTCCGAAAAATATACTGCAGATGATAGGCCATCTGAGTTTTTTGGACTTTTTTATTTTATTCTTTCTTTCTTATGCGGCGCTTTTTTTCTCGGCGCTTTCTTTCAACAATGCCTTAAACGTATATGACGCTAAAATAAGTTTAAAGCACGTTACCAATATTAAACTGATAGGATACAGCGCCAATTATATTGCCCCGTCCGGGATATTTGCGGGTTTTATCGGCGGCGACGCCATAATGGCCCTTATACTAAAAAAACACAGCGGGCTTGAATTTAAAAGGGGATTTTCGGCCGGCCTTGCCGCCAAGGTTATAGAATTTGCTATTTTTTTGGTTTTTATATATCTTGGGCTAATATTGGGGTTCAGATATTTTTATCTGCCTCCCGAAATTTGGTATTTGTTGCTTATTGCGGCAATATTCGTAGGAATAGTCACCCTCATTTTTTTAATTAATCCTATTATAGACAACCGTTTTTTTACTAAAATTTTAAGATATATGGCAAGATTTAAATTTTTAAACTCGGTAATATTTAAAATTTTAAAACATATAAACAGTTTTGAAAAAGAATTGCATCTTTTTTACGTTAAAGGCAAAAAATATCTTTTTTTGAGTCTATTTTTAAGCCTAATCGAAACGGCTATGCTTGTATTCCAGATTTGGCTATTGGTCCATTTTCTAGGTATAAATATGGGGTTTTCCAAAACCCTTTTAGTTTTTTCCGTGTCTATGCTGGTTTTTGCGCTTCCGCTTGCGCCGGGTTCTGCCGGCACTTATGAACTTTCGCAGGTAGGGCTTTTCGACATTCTGGGTTTGGGTTCCGACGTAGGGCTTGCCTTTAGTTTAATAATGAGGGCAATAAATATTCTTATGGTCGCAATTTCGTTTTTTCTCGTTCCCCATTACGGATTTCATATGTTTAAAAAGCGTATAGCCGGCGAAAAAAGCGAAGGCGGCGGAAATTTCGGGGAATTTTGAACATGAAAATAATATATTCTCTTTGCAGCTGGGGTCTTGGACATGCGACGAGGGGACTTCCCGTTATAAGGAGGCTTATTAAAGACGGGCACGAGGTTATAATTTATACGTCTGGAAGGAGCCTCGAACTGCTAAGATCCGAACTGGGAAACGGTGCCCGCTATATAGCCTCCGTCCCTTATCCGTCGCCATATTCCGCTAAGGTAGGATTTGCATGGAGGTTTCTCAAAAATGCTCCAAAAATAATGAAGATTATTAAAGAAGAAACTAAAGATATCGCTAAAATAGCGCAGGAAAATAAAATAGACCTTATAATTTCCGATTCGAGATTCGGTTCGCACTGTAAGTTCGCTCCTTCGTATCTTTTGTTTCATCAGTTAAGATTTATAGCTCCGTTCAGGCTTATGCCGGCAGAAATCGTTACTGAATATTATAACCATTATTTGCAGGATAAATTCGAAAAAATAATAGTTCCTGATTTTGCCGAAAATTCGCTTTCCGGCGATTTATCGCATAATTTAAAATTTTACAAAAAAGAAAAGATAGAATATATTGGGATTTTATCCGATTTCGAAAAGACGGACATAGGCGAAGACATAGATTTCCTTTTTTCTATTTCAGGCCCGGAGCCTACCAGGACGATATTGGAAGAAAAACTTTTTTCCCAGATAAATTTGTTGAAGGGCAATATAGCGGTCGCGCTCGGAAAGCCGGGTAAATTTACGAAAGAGGTTATAGGAAATGCCGTAGTGTATTCTTTTCTCGAAAAAAAGCGGCGCGACGAACTTATGAACAGGGCAAAGATGGTAGTTTCGAGATCCGGATATACCACGGTAATGGATGTTGCCGAAATAGATAAAAAAGCTTTTTTTATTCCGACCCCGGGGCAGACCGAACAGGTTTATCTTGCAAAACATTTAGAAAATAAAGGTTTTTTTCATTCCGTAAAACAAAGAAAGCTTAAACTTGACTATGATACCGAAGTTGCATTACAATATAAAGGTTTTAAGCCGCCGTGGAAAACCGACCGGAGCGTAGAAAAATTTTTGAATGCAGTCGGTATAAATTAGCAGACAAAATAACGATAATTTTTATTCATATACTATATAATAATAATTTAATTTTACATTAAATAAAACGTTTCGCATATGGTTTCTATAATTATACCGGCACACGAAGAAGAAAAATACATAGGCACATCGATTGAAAAGCTTCTGGGACAAAAAGACGTAATTTTTTTGAAAAAAGACGAAAATATCGACGATTTTAAAAATAACCCGGACAATACCGGCAGAGTTTATTGCGAAATTACCGTGGTGGTTACTAAAGGGAGCGACGACACTGAAGGAGCCGTGGTAAAATATCCTATTGTTAATCTTATATCGGGAAATTTCAGCGGCGTTTCGGAGGCAAGAAATATCGGAGCCGCCATTTCCAGAGGCGATGTTTTTTTGTTTTTAGATGCAGATACTCTTTTAAACGACGGGTTTATTAAGCGGCTGGACGATTTTAAAAATAGTTTTAATTTTATAGGGACATCAAAGCTTTTGCCGGACTTAAATACGTTTAAAGCGCGTATTTTTATGTTTGGCAATAATATTGCCCATATCATATCGCGGACATCTATGGCCTTGATATTCTGCCACAAAGATGTTTATGCAAAAGTCGGCGGGTTCGACGAAAATATGCAGGCGGGAGAAGACCTTAAATTCATTAATGTCGCTTTAAAAAATAAATTCGGCAAATTTAAATATATAGGCGATATTAGCGCCGTTACTTCCATGAGAAGGTTCGAAACAAACGGTTATTTAAAGACGGCGCTTGAATGGATGGGAGGTTATTTCTTTAAACCGCCCGAACATTACGAAGTCGTCAGATGATAACCGATGAAAATACTCGTTGCCATACCGACTTATAATGAAAAAGACAATATAGGCCCAATTTTAGATTCCGTTTCAAGCCTTAACTCATCCGAATCCGTCAAAAATTCAAATAATACCATAAATCTGTTAATAATAGACGATAATTCTCCCGACGGCACCGGCCGGATAGTCAAGGAGTTTCAAAAAAAATATGATAACGGGAGCCTTTTCCTGATAGAAAGGGAAAAGAAATTAGGCTTAGGCACGGCTTATATCGGGGCTTTTAATTTTGCCCTGGAAAAAGGCTACGATTATGTTCTGACTATGGACTGCGATTTTTCCCATAATCCGGAAGAAATAGTTAATTTTATAAAGCTTATGGATTCGGAGAAATGCGGAATGATCGTGGGTTCGCGTTATTCTGGCGGAATCAGGGTAATAAACTGGAGCATGAAGAGGCTTTTAATTTCTTACTTCGCAAATATTTACGCAAAGTTTATTACCGGAATAGATATAAGCGATTTAACCGGCGGCTTTAATATGTACGATGTTAACTGCCTTAAGAAAATAAATCTGCGGGGCATAAGTTCGAGAGGATACGCTTTTCAAATCGAAATGAAGTTTCGGGTGGCAATGGAAGCCGAATGCGGCTTCAAAGAACTGCCTATAATATTTTACGAAAGAACCAAAGGAAAATCTAAGATGTCTAAAAACATTATTTTTGAAGCTTTTTTTGGGGTAATAAAATTAAGGCTCGGTTTTTATAAATAAATATGCATGAATTATAATTTATTTTTAAAAAATATTGTACGAGAATACTTGACTAATTTAGTAAAGTATGTTTTAATTTAATATAAAGCTATAAAGCGCGTAAAAGCATACATATATATAAATACGAATACGTAAAAACATAAACAGAAACAGAAACAGAAACAGAAACAGAAACAGAAAAAAAGAAATTAAAAGAAATTAAATTAACGATAATCGTCGAATTTGAAAAGGAGGAAATATTATGCCGGTGTATTCAGAAAAAGTTATGGACCACTTCCAGCATCCAAGGAACGTGGGGGAGATAGAAAATGCCGACGGGGTAGGAGAACTTGGAAATCCAACCTGCGGCGATATAATGAAAATATATATAAAAGTTAAAGACGATAAAATAGAAGATGTCAAATTTAAAACATTCGGTTGCGGTGCGGCTATAGCTACCAGTTCTATGGTAACAGAACTTGTTAAAGGCAAAACTCTAGACGATGCAGAGAGGGTATCCAACGGCGTCGTAGCCGAGGCATTAGACGGACTTCCTCCGGTAAAAATGCACTGTTCTAATCTTGCCGCCGACGCGCTTCATCTTGCAATAGAAGACTATAAGTCAAGAAAAGCGGGCAAAGGGCCTATAGGCAGGGTGGAAACCCCCGAACACGACGAAGCCGAACACGAATTATTAGAACATGCGTAAGCAGAGTAGGCCAGGCCGATAACATTAGCGCTTAATTAAATGAATAAGCCGCGCCCGACGTAAATTAGCTGCCTGACGTTAAACTGCCGGCGCAGGAAAGTAGAGGGCTGACTGCGATATGGATTACGATTACGAAATCGATACTTTTGGTTTATCGTGCCCTATGCCTATTATTGAAGTGGCCGAAGAATTTAAAAAAATTCCGGACGGAGCCGTATTGAAAGTAACGGCATCGGACAGCGGTATAATAGAAGATTTAAAAAGCTATTGCAAAAAAAAGGGGCATGAATTTTTATCTTACGAAATAAAATTGCCGGAGTATATAGTGTATGTGAAAAAATGAACAAAGCATAAATAAATAAATTATAATTGTTATATATTCGTTCCCATCCGGAGGCAAAAGTGAAAATAATAAATTTCGACCATTTTGCGGCGTCTAAAATGAGGCAGGAAGTAAAAGACGCTATGGAACCTTATTTTATCAACGAATACGGTAATCCTCAAAGCATTCACACCTTGGGCGACGAACCGAGGGAAGCTCTTTCCAAGGCGCGGTTAGAAGCAGCCGAACTTTTAAATGCGGCGGCTCAGGAAGTAATATTTACCGGAAGCGGTTCGGAGTCGAACAATTTAGCCATTAAAGGCACGGCTTTTGCCAGGATGGACAAAGGCAGGCATATCGTCGTTTCTAAGATCGAACATTTCAGCGTTTTAAATTCGGTAAAGTCGCTGGCAAAGCTCGGTTTTGAATTCGCGGAAATATCCGTGGACAAATACGGGACGGTTGACCCGCAAGACGTAAAAAAAGCCTTGAGAAAAGATACCATACTCGTCAGCATTACGCAGGCGTCTAACGAGATAGGAACTATTCAGGATATCAAAGAAATTTCTAAAATAGTACATGAAAACTCCGGGGCTTATATGCATACAGATGCGAATACCTCCTGCGGTTTTATAGAGACTGACGTTAAAGAGCTTGGCGCGGATATGCTTTCGGCGGCTCCCCACAGATTCTACGGCCCCAAAGGCGCCGGTATTTTTTACCTGAAAAAAGGCATAAGAATAATGCCTTTAATAGACGGCGGCATTCAGGAATTCGGAAGAAGGGCGGGAACGGAAAACGTTCCGGCGATAGCCGGAGCCGGTGTTGCCTGCCGTCTCGCAAAGGAAGAATTAAAAAACAGGACGGCGCATCTCCTGACGGTTCAGAAAGCTCTTAAAGACGGAGTGCTTAGCAGCATGGAAGAGGTTTATTTAAACGGGCATCCCGAAAAAAGACTTCCTAATAACCTTAATTTTGTCGTAAAATATATAGAAGGAGAATCCATGCTTATGTGGCTTAACAATATCGGGATTATGGTGGCGAGCGGTTCGGCATGCACTTCCAAGATATTAAAATCGTCTCATGTTTTGAATGCTATAGGCGTGGATCCGGCTCTCGCTCAGGGTTCCCTGCTAATTTCGCTCGGAGAGGACAATACTGTGGAAGACGCTGAATATTTCGTTAAAGAGTTGCCTCCCATAGTTAAAAAATTAAGGGAAATGTCCCCGCTTTACGAGGAAGTCATGAAAAGCAAAAAGGGCGCGAATATATAATATGCTTACTCAAAATTGCACACAGAAAATTATTTTTTCGGATGAGGTTTGCTGCGCTTTATTTCACGCCTAACGGGAATGGCATTAGGGATTTTAATTTTTCAGCTACTAATATTTAAACGTTTCTATCGGCAAATTTTAGAGATAATTATTGAACCAGCGAACTTTAAATTGCTATAATGTTTCAATAAAACTTAATTGCAAATATTATGCTGGCTGGCTATAGGCTATATGAGCTATACGGCATAAGTAGCGTATAGCTTTGTCGTTTGCTTATGTTTTATATTAGTTATGGGCGCGTAACTCAGGGGTAGAGTGCCACCTTCACACGGTGGAAGCCGGCGGTTCGAGACCGTCCGCGCCTACCATGCAAAACCGCAGTAAGTAATCCATTCCGGCGATATTCGCTTGGCAAACATTTATGCAATTTTATACAGGATTTATCAAAAGTTTACTGTTATATACTGCCGTTATAAAATTAAGCAGTAAATAAGCCGTTCCTGAAAAAAATTCCTCTTCGCAACTTGACAATTTACTTATTTGAGATATTATAATAATATAAATGCATTAAGCCTTTAATCTTTTGTCTTAATGGAGGTGCATGTTAAATGAAAACGCTAAATGGCGGTTCCATGTTAAGAATTTTTTTATACGTCCCGGCTGTTTTAATCATCGCGGTCTTTACGACTATAAGCGTTGGGGTTTTTAAATCATACGCAAGCTTCCAGTATGGCGTTAACAAACATAGGCGCAATATCAAGGTAAATAAAACAAAACCAGGTCGCAGTGCCGTCGGTGCAGGTTGGGACTTGAAACGTCGCCGCAAAGGGAATAAAGCTCACGTGATAGAAAGAAGCAGTCCACAGTTTTTTGGAAGATTCCATCGCGCAAATCCTAGCCATATAGGTGTAATGCCCAAGCGATTAAATCGCACAAATCCTAGTCATATAGGTGTAATGCCCAAGCATTAATGCAACAAACTGAAAATATCTCTATTTTAATATGTGGAGCATGGCAAACGTCGGCGCAACCATGGTTGGAATTGGAAACGCCGCCTGGATTTAACCGCCTGAGAAGCTGAAGGGACTGCTCTGTCAAGATAATCAAGATAATTTTTGTGGGAATAACTGGCGGGAGCGGCTTAAATACCTAAAAATTTGCAGAAGCAAAAAGCCGGTGCCGGAG
Organism: bacterium; assembly: GCA_027319095.1. Classification (GTDB taxonomy): domain Bacteria; phylum SZUA-79; class SZUA-79; order Acidulodesulfobacterales; family Acidulodesulfobacteraceae; genus Acidulodesulfobacterium_A. The sequence continues at coordinate 10,052 of DAHVNW010000041.1, forward strand.
GGCATTTCTAAGATTGCGAAGCATACTTTGCCTATTCCATATTCAAGACAAAAGTCGATACCCATACGCATGTCCAAACAACTATTATATATAAGCTTTCAATTGTGCAAACTGGCTAAATTCGGCACGCAATAATACAATACCACCATATTCTTAATGTAAATGCGACGGCAGTGTAAAATATATTGTATAAATTCATTATGGCAAAATAGGCGTATCCACAAACCGTTAAGAAAATCTTAAAACCGAACCCCTCTTTTACGATGACGAGCAAATCTTTTTTATTTTTTTAAAAAAACAAAAAACGTATTATTTTAATCTAAAATTAAAAATTAAGAGTTCGGTTTTAAAATTTAAATGACAATCAAGATATTTTCATTGACTAAAAATTAACAATATTATATAAAAAATAAGAAGGAATTAGTTGTCTGTTTTAGTGTTAGGTTAAAACGAAATATAAATAAAACAGGTTGCGTATAAGGATAATAATTTGGCGGAGGTTCTATGAAGAATTTCATCAACGATTTTAAGACGTTTCTGCGGCGCGGAAACGTCATCGATTTAGCTATTGCTTTCGTCATCGGCGGAGCTTTTTCGGCCATCGTGACCTCTCTCGTCGGCAACGTCATCATGCCGCCCATCGGGCTTATTCTCAACAAGGTAGATTTCAGCAATCTTTTCATCGTACTCCATAAAGGCAAGGTACCAGGGCCATATCTTACCTTGGCTGCGGCCAAAAATGCCGGGGCTGTCACATTGAACTACGGACTCTTCGTTACTTCGATTATCAGTTTTTTGATAGTAGCTTTGGTTGTTTTTATGTTCGTGCGCGCTATCAACCGCCTCTATCCCAGTAAGCCCGAAGCTCCGATAAGCAAAACCTGCCCGTTTTGTGCTATGGAAATCCCCTTAGCGGCAAGCCGCTGTCCCAACTGCACGTCGCAGTTAGGACAATAATGCCCGCATTTTATTAACATTTTTATATCTTGCCCGCATCCAAAAAAAGACAAAAAGACAAAAAAACAAAAAAAGGGGACAGATTTATTTATTATCTCACTCCCGACTGTGTTTGACGTAGTTGTAGCCGAGAGCTTTTATTTGCAATGAAAATAAAATTATATTTGGAAATGGAGGACCGTCCCGGTATCTAACCTGGGACATACTGATTAAGAGTAAAATTTAAGAAAAATAACAAACCAGCTTTTTGTTTGATATTGCAGATTATACCACGCTTTTAGGACATTCCATATTTTCCGTATCTTTAGTTTATTTTGGTATATTTATTTATATTTTGTTATAGTTTTGTTATATCTTAAATAATAAATTCTATATAAAAACTGTGATAAATAATATTGCTCAATACGGTCCGGGTGCAAAATAAAACCTCAGGTTCATGAGCGTACGATTGTATTGACAATGTATGCACAATATATTATTATTGATTGTATAGGCTATGAACATAATCTACGACTCAAAGAAGAACAAAAAACTAGAAAAAGAGCGGGGCATCAATTTTGAAACGGTTATAGAAAATATGGCTAAAGGTAAAATAATTTTAGATTTTGCCCATCCGAATACTGAAAAATATCCGGACCAAAGAATAATGGTGATAAATATTGAAGACATCCATACTGCGTTCCGTATATAAGGCTCGAAGATGAAATAATTTTAAAAACCGTTTATCCGGATAGAAGGTTTAAGAAATTTTTAAAGGAGGTTGAGAATGAATAAAACCAAAAAGAAATATATAGACAGGGAAGAAAAAGAAATAATGGAATCCTTAAAAGATATAGACGTGGATTCCATAAAGAGCGATAAAAAAAATATTAAGCTGCTAAGGAAGGCCGCCAAGAATTATATAGCCAAGCAGGACAAGAGGATAACTATCAGGATAGCTTTGGAAGACCTGGACAAGATAAAGGAGTCTGCTTCTAAAAAGGGGCTGAAATACCAGACGTTTATTAAAAGTATTGTGCATCAATATATCGAAAATACTAAAGCCGCCGGTTCCCGCAAGTCCGCAGACAAAAGGCGTGTAGCGTAATTAAATAAAAACGGCGCTACCCCTTCTCTTAATTTTTATCGCATTCAAGCATACTGATACTAAAATTGTCAATTTTCGTATCAAATGCCTTAAAAACATCCCCTAAAATCACAAAAATTATATTTAAATTCTTTAAAACCCTTGATTTAACTGGTGGGCTGTCCCGGGATCGAACCGGGGACCTACTGATTAAGAGTAAAATTTAAGAAA
>DAHVNW010000042.1 GCA_027319095.1 bacterium
AATATCCCCAAATCCGCCATTCGCTGTCTTAAGTGTAGTTCCATTGTTCACTACTGTTCCTGCAGCCCCGTTTGTATAAGGCGTATAACCGCCGTAAGTTTGCAAAACATTACTATTACATTCATATGGCGGCGTATCTACGTCGTATGTAGCGCCGACCGCGTAAAACGGGTGGGTTGCCGTTGCCGTTGCACCAGGCGCAACGGAATATTCTACCGCTCCTGCATTGATATACGTCGAGTTCGTCGCGTTAAACGCCGTTTCGTCCGTAAAGATTGCGCCGAGGTTCGTGGACGCTTCCGAATCCTTAGCCCTGTTGACATAGCTTAAATACGTAGGTATCGCTATCGCCGCCAATATGCCGATGATGGCGATGACGATTAAAAGCTCGATAAGGGTAAAACCTTTTTTCCCCTTCAATCTGTTGATGTTCATTTTTGTTTACCTCCTTTAAAGTTAAACGGTTAATAATATTGATTTGATTTAAACTTATTAAAAATTTAAATTTTATTTTATGATTGTTAGTAAAAAGCAAATTTTGTGCCAAAACGAATAAAACATTAAAAATTATATCTAACGTGCTTAAAATCAAAGGATTAGTGGCATATTTTAATTAAAATTATATTCCGTATTAAAATATGATAACTTACAAAAATTGTCAAAATAATATTTAAATTTATCTATTAAATTTACTCAATGCCTTTATTTTACTTGATTTGTAAGGTATGACAAAAATTGTCATCGGTTTACAAAAATTGTCACTATTAAATTTTAAAACTGCGACGGTAAATAGAATTATTGCCGAATACGCCATTGATTTACGTTAAAATATGTTTTATAATTAAAACCGGTATTATTAAATTAATATTGCATTTAAACAGGGAGGGATTACCATGTTTACAAATTTATCGTTAAAAGTTAAATTTGCCTTAATTATGGTACTAATCGGTTTTGTAGCAAATTTAAGCATAGCCATAGTTTCTTACTATTATATTGAGGGGTTTAAGAAAAGGGAGCTTACGCATGACGCAAAAATTATACTTCTTGCGGAAAAATCGTCAAGAGACTATACTTCCAACATATTACGGCCGGCCGTAATGAATGCGACCAAAAAATTCGTTATGCCTGCCGAGTCCGCAACTTTCGTCGCCCTCGGCGTCGCCAAAATTTTTAAAAAATTTATGCCGGATTACATATACCAAGAACCCACGCTTAGTCCGTTAAATCTTAAAAATAGAGCTGACGCTTTTCAAAAAAATATTATATATAAGTTTAAAAATAATCCGTCTATAAAATCCATAAGCGGCTATCATAAATTTAACGGTACGTCTTACTTTTACGTAATGAAACCGGTAGAGGCAAAAAAAGGATGCATGATATGCCACGGAAACCCGGAAAATAAATCGCCTATAACTCAGGCAATCGTTAAAAAATACGGCACCACGCACGGCTGGCATTGGAAGGTTGGAACGGTCATCGGTTCTTTAAGCGTTCTTGTTCCTACACGTTATATAGATGCGGTAGCGGTAAAAAATATAATTATAATAATAGCCGCTATTTTCGTACTGCCTTTTATCGCCCTTATAATAGCGCTATTTTTTATAAACATGGCTATAATAAAACCGATACACGAAATGACCGAACTGGCGGAAAGCGTTTCTACCGGAAAGTCTAACGAAGATTTTAAAGTTAAAGGAAAAGATGAAATAGGCAAACTCGCGCAATCGTTCAACAGACTTAAAAAGAGCTATTTAAAAGCGGTGCAGTTATTATCGGAAAAGAATAAAAACAAGTAATGCTTACTCTATTTCGTCTATTTCGCCGGCATTAGCATCGGTATCGGCATCCGTGCCGGCGACGAGGTTTGGAACTTCTTCTCTATCGCTGCGGTCGAACTCTAAAACATCCAGCGATTTTGAAGTTTTTGCGCCCAAAAGCCTCATTTTGTCAAAGCGGGACATTAAATTGCCCTTTCCGAAAGAAAGCTGTTTTCTTGCGCTATCGTAAGCGGCGACCGTTTTATCTAAAGCGGAACCTATTTCTTCGATACTTTTACAGAACGAAGCGAATTTATCGTGCAGCTGCCCCGCAAGACGCATTACAACGGCGGCCTTTTCCTGGCTTTTTTCCTGAACCCACAGGTTATAGATTATTTTTAGAATAAGCATGATTATCGACGGGGTTGCTATTATAACGTTTTTGCCGTAAGCATAAGTCAAAAGCTCCCTGTCGTAGTTAACGGCGGCGGTATAGGCAAACTCGATAGGAATAAACATGATAACGGCATCCAAACTCTTGGAGCCTAAAAGGGTCGAATATTTTTTTTCGCTCAATTCGTTTATGTGCCTTTTTATAGAATTTATATGCAATTTTAAGTAATTTTCCGCATCTTTTTCCGCCGTTCCAGCCGTTCCGCCGCTCCACGCATTTTCAGCAGCAGACATAACCCCTCCGATACTGCAATATTTTTCGTAATCCGTCAGCGATACTTTTGAGTCTATAATTAAATCGCGGTTTTGCGGCAGATGGACGATAACGTCCGGCCTTAAATTTATTTTTTCGTCCATTTCGTTTGCAGTTTTCACGGTCTTCTGAATTTCATACTGAATCCCGGAAACTAATCCTGAATACTCCAAAAGCTGCTCCAATATCATTTCGCCCCAGTCGCCCTGAACTTTTCCCGTTCCCTTTAAAGCGGTAGTCAGGTTTTCGGTCGTCTGCTTCATGGCGTCCTGAGTATCTATTAATTTTTTAATTTCGTTTTGCAGGGAAAATCTCTGCTTGGATTCTTTATCGTATGTTTCTTCCACTTTTTTTTGAAATTCGATAATTTTTTCGGAAAGAGGGTGAAGTATGCCGCTTATATTTTCTTTATTGATTTCTAAGAATTTTTTGCTTTTTTCTTCTAAAATCGTTGCGGAGATATTTTCGAACGATTCTTTCAATTCCGCCTTCAACTCCAAGAAATCTTTCTTTTGACGTTCCAATTTGGCTTCGTAACCTGTGGTCAATTCCGCGGTTCTTTCCCGAAGGATGCTGTTTGCGGAATTCAATTCCGAAATTTTCGCGAACAGATTTTTATTTTCCTCTCTAAGTTTTTCTTCGAAATTCTCCGCTTCTTTCAACGCCTCGTCCGCCGCTTCGAATTGTTTGGCCAGCGCTTTAACTTGTTCTTCCAGAACAATCGATTTTTTAATAAGTCCGTCCTTTTCAAGCAGGTTTCCATTGATTATATCCGCCGTAAATTTTTTCTGCCTGTCCGCATATTTTGCGAAAAATATCGAAACGGCGGCAAGAGCCGCAAGCAGCGCTATGCATAAAACCAAAAACAAATCATACAAATTATATGTTATCATGATGCGCAAGTCCTATGATGTTATATATGCTTTCGAAGCCGTTCCCGGCAAGATAACTTTTTAATCCTTCGGTTATTCCGTATATTGCGTGCGGATTTACGAAAGCGTAAGTTCCGACCGCAACGGCGGTAGCGCCGGCAAGAAAAAATTCCGCCGCGTCTTCGAAAGAACTTATTCCTCCCATGCCAATTATCGGTATCCTTACGCTTTTATATACGTCGCTTACAAGCTTGACGGCGACGGGCTTGACGGCGGGACCGGACAAACCTCCGTAGCCGCGGCTTAATTTAAATTTTTTAGTTTTTATATCTATTTTTGCAGCAGGAATGGTATTGATAAGCGAAATAACGTCCGCTCCCGCCTTTTCGCAGACCCCCGCAATTATCGATATGTCGCTAACCATAGGCGTAAGCTTAACTATTAAAGGCAGTTTGTTTCCTATTTTCTCCTTTACCGAAGAAACCAATTCATAAACGATTTCGGGATTAGAGCCAAAAGACCTTCCGCCTTCTTTTATGTTAGGGCATGAAATATTGGCTTCCAAAGCGGATATGCCTTCCACGCCCGAAAGTTTATCGGCAAGCTCGACGTATTCGTCTATGCCGCTTCCGAAAAAATTTACTATTACCGGTTTTTTAAAATTTCTTAAAAAAGGCATTTTTTCGTCCTTGAATTTCCCGAACCCGACATTCTGCAAGCCTATCGAATTAATCATTCCGCAGGAAGTTTCGCATATTCTTGGCATTTCGTTGCCGTTGGAAGGTTTTAGGGATATTCCCTTTGTAACAAGCGCGCCGAAATAGTTATAGTCTATAACTTCAAAAAATTCCTCCCCGTATCCGAATGTTCCGGAAGCCGGCATAACCGGGTAGTCTAATAACAATCCGCCAAGTCTGACCGACAAGTCTATGTCCGTTTTTTCTATAGGCCGCATTCCTACTGAGGCGCGTTCTCTGACTACACCTTTTTCGCGAACCGCTGGCGGATTACACGTACACGGTTCGAGCTGTCCCCCCGGTTTAACCGCACGGCAATTAATATCGACAATATCCGATGCATAAAAAACCGGACCGTCTTTGCATACCCTCTTATATTCATATTCATATCCGATGCCGGCTTCTCCGTTGTCATGGGCGTTTCCGTTTTCGTTTTCGTTTTCGCCGCCTTTGCCGTTTACGCCGTTTTTGAATTTATTGCCGGCCGCTCCTTTATCGTAAACGGCGGCCTTAAGCCTTTTTTTAGCCTTTATTACGCAGCCGAGGCAAACGCCTATCCCGCATCCGAAACCCTCCTCAATGGAAACTTGAAGCCTGTCCGAAAGGCAGGATCCTGATGCCGAAAATTTAGAAATAAGCGAGTTAAGCATAGGCTTTGGACCGCATGCGTAAAAAGCCGCGTCCGCAGCCGCGCCTTCTATATCCGCCTTATAGGCGTCTATATTTTGATAAAGCAAATCGACTATATTTCCCTTATAGCCGAAAGACCCGTCGTCCGTCGCAAAATAAACTTCGTCGAATCTCTCGTGGATACTGTGCCTGAAATACAATTCTTCGGCTGTTCCCGCCCCATAATATAAAACTGTTTTTACGCCTTCTTCCGTCGTTGGCGAAGAGGAATAAACGGGAATAGAATAAAGAGGGGCAATACCGATGCCGCCCGCAATCAGCACCCTCAATTTTTCGGCAGCCCGTCCCGCCGCCGCATCGTTATTTTCGGACTCTTCTATATGAACTGCCGAAATAACCGGTTTTCCGGTTCCGCTATTTATGCTTTCGGGATATCCGGCGCCGTAATCGAAACCGTCGCTCACGCCTGCCTCTGCATCAGCCTCTGCCCCTGCATCCGCATAAGCGTCAAATCTGAATCCGTTGCCAAGGGGACCGGTAATTTCCAAAAAACGGCCTTCCTTTATACCGCTCAATATTTCCGTTCCAATGCCTGAAACCCTGTATAAAACTTCGAACTCGTCCCCGTTAAATTTATTGAAAATAGAAAAAGGCCTGCTTAAAAGCGGGAAAAACCCTCCTTCGTTTACTTTTATCATTACGAACTGCCCCGGAGTATAATTAGAAGCGATAAACCGGTTTTTAATCCTTAAGATATAAGTCCGTTCAGTGTCTTTTATTCTGCGGTTTACGGTTATTTGGCATTTTTCGCTTATAATTCTTTTGCCATACATAAAGCGTCTTCTCCGTCGTCGTAATAGTTTTTTCTAATCATGAATATTTTAAAGCCGAATTTTTTATATAGATTAATCGCAATTTTATTAGACGCCCTTACTTCCAAAAAATAATATCTTATTCCGCGTTTCGCATTGCTTCTTATAATGCGGTATAGCATAAGGGAGCCTAATCCCTTCGACTGCAATTCCTTTGCGACCGCAACGTCTAATATATGTATTTCGTCCAAAACGTTGTAAAAAATAAAAAAGCCTGCAATAATAGACTGTAAATCAAGCTTTAAATTTTCGTCTATATCGGATATGGTGAATTTTGGGACGGCAATTGCTTTCCCGCCGTCCATATAACATATTAAGAATCCAGACCCTTCACGGTTAAATTCTTCGTCGAACATTCTTATGTTCCATACGGTTCGAGAAACCTGAGCGTGCAGGTTAAACATCTCTTTTATAACGTATTCCGTTAAAATAGGAGCCGCTGCCGCCTCGGCTGCCGTTAAAATTTCCGGAAATTTTAACGGATTAAACTCTTTCAAGTCTAAAAAATTTATCTTCATCTATCTTGCCGGTTTGCATTTTTAATCTTTTTTAAACTTTTATTAATTTTTGAACGGTTAATAGCTAATAATCTCTTTATAGGCGTCTTTCAGGCGGTTTTCCATAATAGGCCATTTTTTCCTGGCGGCTTCCACCTCTTGCGTGTCTATGTTATAAATTAGGATGCATTCGTTTAGTCCGGCAAAATCTTTTATTAAATTTCCATCAGGCGCCACGCAAAAAGATTTGCCGTAAAAATCGAGCGGAGTATCCCTGCCTACCCTGTTTACCCTTAATATATATACCCCGTTTAAAAAAGCCGCGGCGGAAATAGATAAGAACCATTTGCCGTTAGTGTTAAAAGCCGAAGCGGTAGGCGCAAAAATGATTTCAGCGCCTTTTAAAGATAAAATTCTAGAGGATTCGGGATAAAAGTTATCCCATCCCATCTGGATGCCGATATTTCCAAAGTCGGTTTTAAAAACCGGCAATTCTTTCCCGCTCGAAAAAAAGGATTTTTCCCTGTAATATTCTAAGTCTGGAAGGTGAATTTTCCTGTAAACCCCGATTATATCTCCATTCCGTCCTATAACCGCGGAACTGTCGTAATAATTATTTTCAAACTTTTCAAAAAACGGAACTATAATCAGCAAATGAAATTTTTTTGCCTGTTCTTTGAATAAGCCGAGGATTTTGCCTTCCAAGCCTTCGGCCAACCCTGTAATTTCCAATATTTTCTCAGGGCTTTTATCCTGTAAAAACCAGTTCATAAGAAAAAGTTCGGGGAAGCAGACAATATTTGCTTTATTTTTCGCCGCCATTGATATAAAGTCCACAGCTTTTACCATGGACGAATCCATATTCCTTGAAGGCGACATCTGAACGGCGCAAACTTTTATTCTCATATGCCGTCTATTATACAATATATATAATAAATATTGCTTAAAAAAATACGGTTAACGTTAATAACGTTAATTTAGCATTAGAATCAATCTAATGTAAATTTAAGTCTTTAAAAGTCCGCGCAATTCTTTTTTGCGTTCGTTTTCGGATAAAAGTTTTTTCCGCAAACGAATAGATTTAGGCGTAAATTCTACAAGTTCGTCGTCTTCTATAAATTCTAAGGCATATTCTATAGTAAGTTTTATAGGCGGCGTCAAGGTTATCATTTCATCCGACGCTTTAGACCTCATATTCGTAAGCTGTTTTTTTTTCGCCGGATTTACCGTTATATCCCCGGGCTTGGAATGGATTCCTATTATCATCCCCTCGTAAATTTCGCCCTGAGGAACAACAAATAAACTGCCCCTGTCTTGAAGGTTGAACAAACCGTAAGAATTTGCTTCTCCGCTTTCCATGGAAATCATTACCCCGTTTTTTCTTGGAGATATGTCGAAAGCGTATTCGTCGAATTTATAAAAATTATGGTTCATGGTTCCGGTGCCTTTAGTCATGGTCAAAAATTCGTTATGAAAACCCATTATGCTTCTCGAAGGAATGACAAACTCAAGATACGTATTGCCCTGCTCGTCTTTCGTCATATCCAAAAGGGTGCCTTTCATAGACGAAAGCCTTTCCAGTACTCCGCCGGTAAATTCGTCTTTTACGGTAATATATAAAAGCTCGTAAGGCTCCATTTTTTTTCCGTCGACTTCTTTTATCAACCCTTTAGGCTTCGAGACAGCAAACTCAAATCCTTCCCTTCTCATCTTTTCAATTAATATGGAAAGATGCAGAAGGCCCCTGCCGTAAACGTCGAATACGGTTTCGTCGCCGGTTTCCATAACTTTTAAGCCGACGTTGTTCGAAACTTCTTTAAAAAGCCTCTCTCTTAACTGCCGCGTGGTAACGAGCTTTCCTTCTTTGCCGGAAAACGGGCTTTTGTTGACTATAAAATTAACAAGGATTACCGGTTCGTCTATTTTTATTCTTTGAAGCGGGGAAACCGGTTTATCGCCGACTACGTAATCCCCTGCCGTGACTCCCGACAATCCTGCAACGAGCGCGATATCTCCTTCATTAATTTCGTTAGTTTCTATTCTTTTCAGCCCTTCGAACAAAAAAATCTTGTTGGGTTTCGCCTTTACCAATTCGTCTTTTGCGTTATATAGATATACCGAATCGTTGACCTTGAGTTTGCCGGATTTGACTATCCCTATGGCAGTCGCTCCGAGAAAATCGTCATGCCCTATGCTTGTAACTAAAAATTCGAGATCGGGCTTATTAAGTATAGGGGGATGCGGTATAAAATCTATTATAGCATCGAATAAGGGATTGAGACGCTCTTTAAACCTGTCTTCCCCTTGAATTTTTAAATCTCTGACGGCATAACCTTCCTTAGCCGAGGCGTAAATAACGGGAAAATCCAAATTTACGTTTTCGCCGCCGAGTTCGAGAAAAAGGTCGTAAACCATTTCCAAAACTTCTTCCGGCCTTGCGCCCGGCCTGTCTATTTTATTTATTACCAGCAATACGTGAAGATTATATTCGAAACATTTTTTTAGTATAAACCTTGTCTGCGGCATAGGTCCGTCGAAAGCGTCCACTAAGAGCAAAACGCCGTCCACCATGGCTAGTACCCTTTCTACTTCGCTTCCGAAATCCCCGTGTCCGGGAGTATCGACTATATTTATTCTGTAATCTTTATATTTAATTCCTGTGCATTTGGATAATATAGTTATTCCTCTTTCTTTCTCTAATTCATCGCTGTCCATGGCTCTTTCCGAAAGAGCCTCGAAGTCCCTTTTGCTGATGCTTTCTTTAAGCATTTTATCTATGAGAGTGGTTTTTCCATGATCGACATGGGCTACTACCGCGATGTTCCTGATTTTTTCCTGAAAATTCAATTACGCATACCTCCAAAAAAATAAATTAAAAATAAAAAACCCCAATAAATTTAATTTATTTACTGGGGTAATGACTTTTGAAACGGTCAAATTTTTAAAACGGCATACTTTTATTTGCTTGCAGTATTTATTATATTTTTAACGCAACAAGTAGATGCATACACCGCTTAAAACGATAAATAACGAAGAGCGATTAGCCTTTCGTTACGTTGACGGCTTGCGGTCCTTTTGCGCCGTTGGTGATTTCGAATTCCACCTTCTGCCCTTCCGCTAAGGTTTTAAAACCATCCTGCGAAATTGCCGAATAATGGACGAATACATCCGGTCCGTTTTCCTGTTCGATAAAACCGAAACCTTTGCTGTCGTTAAACCATTTCACTTTCCCTTGGTACCTCATACTCAACTTCTCCTTGAATCTTAAGCCGCCGTTCAAATAGCGGCGACCTGTAAATTAATAAAATAAGCTTTTATCTAAACAACTAGATAAACGAGCCGTTATTGAAAGTTTAAACTACTAAATAAATAATGTCAAGCAATTTTTTAGACTTTTTATATTTTTAGGCTTTTAGATTTTTTTAGAGTATTTTCTCTGGCGCAAAACTTCATACGCGGCGACCGCAAAGCTTATAGACGCGTTCAAGGAATTAACGCCGGCTTCCATCGGTATCCTTAAAATCCTGTCGCAGTTTTCCGCCGTAAGCCTCCTTAACCCGCGTCCTTCGGAACCGACTACTAAGGCTAACGGCACGTCGAAATCCATATCATAAATAGTGCCTTCCGCCTCGCCGGAAAGACCGACGACCCATATGCCGCGTTTTTTTAAATCCTCGATTGTCCGCGAAATATTAGTCACTCTTACGACGTTAACGTAAAACAAAGCGCCCTGCGAAACATAAGCCGCGGAAGACGTTATGAAAACCGAATTGGATTTCGGAGCAATTATGCCGGAAACGCCTGCGCCGTTTGCCGTTCTTATTATGGAACCCAAATTTTGCGGATCGGTGATTTCGTCCAATATTAAATACAAAGGCATAAGGTTAACGTTTTTATCCATAGAAACGCCGGTAAATAAATCTTCGTAATCCTTCTCGTTATATTCTATGTTTGCCGCTATGCCTTTTATAAAAGCTTCTTTGCCGTATTCTTTAAGGAAAATGCCGTCGGCGGCCGGAAAAATCCCTATGTTGTTTTCTTTAAGAAGTTTAAGAAAACATTTATCTAAATTTCCGCCTTTGCGTTTTTTTTCGCTGACGAAAACTCTGCCGCCTTTTTTGATATTCCCTGAAAGAACGGCTTCTTTTATAGTATTTGTGCCGTAAACGGTCAACCGCATATATGCTGGATTATATCGTTATATTTTTAGATTATTTTCTATATCGCCATAAATTGATGCAAGGGCTTCCGCCGGATTTCCGGCCCCGGTAACCTCCCTGCCGACGACTATATAATCTGCGCCTGCGTTAAAAGCTTCCGACGGAGTCATTATTCTTTTTTGATCGTCGCCTATGCGTCCTTCCATGACTTTTCCTCCGGCTCCATTATCGGCTTTCATCATTCTTATGCCGGGAGTAACGGTTTTAAAGTTTTTTCCAAACAAATTTTTTATTTTAAGAGATTCTAATCCTGAGCATACTACGCCGTCTAAACCTGAAATATGGGCTAATTTTGCAAAATGCAGGGCCAGATTGGAAGAAATGCTTTCTTTTTCGGATTTTTTTCCTGCTAAACCTGCATCTTTCGCAAAACTTGCGCTTGCGGCGCCGCCCCGGCCAGTCCTGCTTTTGCCCGCCGTATCCGGATTTCCGGCGGATTCTCCTAAACCGTAAAAAATCCGGCTTACGTCGTCGTCCGACAAACTGGTAAGGACGGTTACCGCAATAATATCTGCATGCCTGCCGGTTTCGGCTTCTGCTTCCATGCCTGCTTTTTTTGCGGCTTTCATCATAGACACGCCCCCGGAAGCATGGACGTTTATTATATCGGCGCCCAATTTACCCGCCGACCTTACCGCTTTATAAACAGTGTTAGGAATGTCGTGGTATTTTAAATCCAAAAATATTTTGCATCCGCAATCCTTTACCAATTCGACGCTTTTTATCCCGCAGGACGTAAAAAGCTCAAATCCTATCTTATAAAAAAAAGCCGTTCCCTGCAATTTCTTAAGCATTAGCTTAACCTGTTTTAAATCGTCGAAATCCAAAGCGATTATAACTTTTTCCTTAATATTAATATTTTCCATCATATTTAGTTTTTTGGCATTTTCATATTTTCATATCTTTTTAGCTTAAATTAATGCATTAAGCGTTTTACCTCAAAAACTCGCATAAAGGCACAAATTTATATCCCATTTTTTTAAGAACGGGTATTGCCTGAATTAAAATTTTAATCGTGCCCGGCCTTGGATGCCCTATAACGATTACTCTTTTATAGCGTTTCGCAAGCGCCGCCGCAATCTTCAGTTGATTTTTAATATACGCGCCGTCGGGCTTATCGTCGATAAAGACGTCTCTCTGGGCAGACGGAAGGCCTTGTTTTAACGCGCACCTATATGCATAACTATTATTGCCGGTCAGGCTATCGATAAAAAACATTTTTTTCTTCTTAAAATCCGATACCGCTTCGCAAATCTTTTTTTTATCGGACGTAAACAAAGACCCCTCATGATTATTTGCGCCGTCTATAAAGCGCAGCCTGCTTATATCGGCAAATATTTTCCTTTTTATTTCTTTCTTATCCATCGACGTAAATAACGCTCCGTCGCCTGGGAAAAGCGCTTTGTTCACGGGTTCCATAGGCGTGTGCATAATAGTTTCGTAGCCGAGTTCATGCAGTTTTAAATCTATTTCTTTTGAATACGGCGCATAAGGAAATATAGCAAAAGTAACAGGCGTTTTAAGCCGTATCAGACTGTTTATAAAAGACTTATCGTATCCGACGTCGTCAATATCTAAAGCTATTTTTGGAAATTTGGCGTATTCTTTTACGGAGGTAAATCCGCTTTCGTTTAACCCCTTTACTATAAATAACGCCTTCAAAAATAATTCGGTTTTATTATAAAAATACAGGCACAAACAGTTATTCTTAA
>DAHVNW010000043.1 GCA_027319095.1 bacterium
TATAATAAGAAGAATGCCTTATTGACGCCTAAGGTCGCCAAGGTAAACGCTTTAAAATTGCGGGAATCGAGTATTCTTCAAAAAATTAACGTTATTAAAACTTTAAAAAAAGAGCAAATGGGTCCTATAGGATATATTTATTATATTACGGAGGCAATTCCCCGGTTTTCATGGATTAATTCGTTAAAATCCGATAATGGAAATATATCCTTAAGCGGAACGGCGCTCGACGGACAGGTAGTTTCGATATTTATGAACAATTTAAGCAAAACAGGTTTTTTCGGCAACGTGAGTTTATTGCAGACCTCCGAAGCTAAAAAACAAGGACTGAAACTTCAAAACTTCGGATTGACTATGAACGTAAAAAGATAATTATGGATATTAACTCTATTAAATCAAAAATTAATTTCGGCAGCCCTAAAGTTAAAGGAATAGTTATAAGCGTAGTTTTATTTATAGCTATAATGGGAATATATTATTATTTTTTTTATTCGGGATTAAACGCTAAGGCGGCGCAGGAGCAGAATTCGTTGAATCAGGCGACCGAAAAATACAACTCATATTTTGCTCTGGCAGGACAGTATCCCGCTTTATCAAAACGCTACAAAAAATTAAAAGCGGAGTTTTCCGGTTTTCTAAACGAACTTCCGTCCAAGAAGAATATACCTGAACTTTTAATGAAAATTTCCAATTACGAAAAATCTTTAAATCTTAACTTAAATATGTTTAAGCCCGAAAAAGGCATTGCAAAAGGTTTTTATGAGACCGTACCTTTTTCGATGAATATAAGCGGCAATTTTTATAACGTATATAAATTTTTCTATAAACTTGCGGTCATGAAAAGAATCGTCGACGCGCATAACGTTTCTCTTTCTAATGCGGCTAAAGGCGGCAGAGTCTCCGTTTCGTTCAAGGGAACGACTTTCTCTTTTATCGGAAGTCTTAATAAGGCAAAACGGAATAAGCCGCCTGCTTCCGCGAAAATAGGACAGAAGCCTAAAGCCTGAGACGGGAGGCCCGGTTAAAAAATGAAAAAGATAAAAAAAGCGAAAAAAATTCATATCAAATTTTATATAATAATAGCCGTATTTGTTTTAGGCGCAATACAGGGTTTAGTTAATAAGGCGTATAGCTTAGGCGCTAAAGCCGTCGATAAAGCTAAACCGCAGGCTCTTGTTAGTGGCGGCAAAACACGGTATCCCTATGTTTTAAAAAGAGACCCATTCCAAACTTTTTTATATACGAAAAAACCGCTTGTTTCCTTTAAAGCGGGGGAATTGCCCCTACTGCAGTACGGCATATCGTCGCTTAAAGTAGTCGGCATCATGAACAGGAGAGGCAAATATTTCGGCATGATTCAAACTCCGGACGGAAGGTCATATATAATTACCGTCGGTTCTTTGGTCGGCGTCAACAGGGCAAGAGTGGTTTCTATGAATGCAAACGAAATAAATTTAGTCGAAAGAACATATAGTATTTTAGGGCGAATGCACACTATAAACGTGGTTATGCCGCTAAAATAAATAAATATAAGATTATAAGATTATAAGAAATATTTTATAAACAATTATCAGTAAAACGAGGAAAAAACCATGGAAAAAAGCGGACGATATTTTAAGGGCTTGTTTTTTACAGCGCTAATTTTTGCTGTATCGATTATTTGCATATCCCTTTTATTAGCTGGAGCAATATCGCCGGTCTATGCTGGACAGAATAAATCGCAGACGGTTAAGAAGTTTTTCTTAGACCCTACGAATATGAGGGTTAGTTTTGATTTTCAGAACGCAAGCGTAGTCGATGTAATAAGAATGATAGCAAAGGTTTCGGACATGAACGTCTTAATAGGCTCGAACGTCAAAGGAACCGTTACGATGAAGATGAAGGACGTTCCGCTGAAAAATATCTTATCCCTGATACTTGAAGCATACGGTCTCGGTATGATAAAAAAGGACGGTATTTATTACATAAACTCTACCGGTACTATAGCTTCCGTAGTTTCCGCAGAAAAACAGGCCAGAGCTATTTCGGAACATAAGATTACGAGGCTTGTTTCTGTTAACTATGTTTCGCCAGCCGGACTTATAGCTAAAGTAAAATCGGTATTAAGTTCCCAGGGAAACGTTTCGTACGATAAATCCCTACATGCCTTGCTAGTTACGGATATACCAAGCCGCGTCACGAGAGCCGTCAGGTTGGTAAAAATGCTCGATAAAAGAACGCCGGAAGTCGAGATTATAGCAAAGATGGTAGAGGTAAGCAAAAATTATTCTAACCAGCTTGGCATAAACTGGAACGGCAGTTATCTCGGCACTGCGCCGATTTCTTCGAATGCGGCGGTAACTCCTAATTATTTGAGCGGTAGCAGCCTTGGAACAAGTGGTTTTCCAGCTGGTCCAGGATTAAGTCCGACGCTTACGACGCAGGCTTCTGCAGGAACCTTCACCGTCGGAATTTTAAATTCGTATGCCAGCATAAACGCAACTCTTGAAGCATTAGAGGGCTTGTCTAAAGCAAAATCTATAGCTTCCCCTAAGGTCGTAGTGCTTAATAATCAGACCGCTACGATAGAAAAAGGGCAGACCCTTTATCTGCCTGGCGTTGCCGGAGTCGGCGCTACGGCTGCGCCGCAGGCTATTACGGCTCAAATTTCGCTTCAAATCACTCCCCATATAATGGCTAACGGAAACGTAAAGCTGGTTATTAACTCGTCTAACAACACTGTTGCACCCCCTGTTTCCGGTGCGCAGGCAACCCTCGATACCGAAAGTGCAAATTCTACCGTTATAATTAAAAACGGTGAAACTGTCGTCATAGGCGGGGTTTATCAGAAGAGCAAGACCGTAATTAACAATGGAATTCCCGGCCTTATGAGCATTCCTCTTTTAGGGTGGCTTTTTAAAGATAGAAGCATAAGCTATTCGAAAGACGAACTTATGATATTCATTACGCCTAAAATTATAAAAGGGTAAACGGTTAGTCCTTTTTTTTATTCCGTTTTTCTGATACAATTGTTGAATGCTGAAAGACGTTCAAAATTCAAGAGATAAGAGGGGAATAGCCATAGACAAGGTAGGTATTAAAAACCTTCATTATCCCGTATCCGTTCTCGATAAAGCTAAATCTATTCAGCATACCGTAGCAAATATCAATATGTACGTCGATCTTCCGCATTATTTCAAAGGAACGCATATGAGCCGTTTCTTAGAAGTCTTGAACGAACACAAGGGCGAAATAAGCATAGTCAGTTTTCCGGATATTTTGAGAAAAATTAAAAAAGTTTTAAATGCAGGTTCTGCTTCCGTCGAAATGGAATTTCCATATTTTATCGAAAAGGCGGCTCCGGTCAGCGGTAAAAAAAGCCTTATGGAGTACGTCTGCTATTATAAGGGGACTATCAAGCAAAAAGGAGACGAAAAGAAAAAGAAAAAGGGGACAGATTTATTTTTTTCTTCGCAAAAAAAAAGATCTGTCCCATTTTCTGGCGACGCCGACGAAAGCATAATCATAATCGGCGTTAAAGTGCCGGTAAATACCCTTTGCCCATGTTCAAAAGAAATATCGAAGTACGGGGCGCATAACCAAAGAGGCGTAGTTTCGGTGTCTTTAGAATTTTCCAAACTAATTTGGTTCGAAGACATAATATCGGACGTAGAGTCGTGCGCAAGTTCTCCTATTTATTCGCTTTTAAAGAGGGAGGACGAGAGATTCTTGACTGAGCATGCTTACGAAAATCCGATGTTTGTAGAAGACGTGACAAGATGCGTCGCGGGCATGCTAAAAAAAAATAAAAATATTAAACGGTTCAGGGTCGAGGCGGAAAACTTCGAAAGCATACATAACCATAATGCGTATGCTATGATAGAAGGGTAAGCCGGAATCGAATTCTACCATATTTTTTTATAAAATTATAATTCTGAGTAAATTAGTATAAGTATTAAGGATAAGTATTAAGGAGATAAAACGATGCTAAGATTTTTGACGGCTGGAGAGTCGCACGGCAAAGGGCTCGTTGCGATAATGGATAATTTTCCGGCTGGAGTTAAAATGGACGAGGATTTTATAAACGAGAAATTGCGGCTCAGGCAGTCCGGCTACGGAAGAGGCGCAAGGCAGAAAATAGAAACCGATAAGATCGAGTTTTTATCGGGTATTAGGGGCGGATTTACCACCGGTTCGCCTGTATCGTTATTCATAAAAAACAAAGATTACGAAAACTGGCGGGAAAGAATGGACGCATTTAAACCGGTTCCGGAAGAAAGTAAAATTCATGCTCCTAGGCCCGGACACGCCGATTTTGCCGGTTCTATAAAGTTCGGCCTGGACGATATACGCAATGTTCTCGAGCGCTCCAGCGCAAGGGAAACCGCTTCGAGGGTTGCCGTAGGAGCGGTTTGTCAAATATTTTTAAGAAATTTCGGGATAGAGTTCGCTTCGGCAGTGCTAAGCATAGGCGGAATTTCAGAAGAAAAGGCAGAAGAAAAAAAGGAAGAAAAGGGGACAGATTTATTTTGTGCTTCGCAAAAAAAAAGATATGTCCCCTTTTCCGATGCGTCCCCTTTCCCGGCTGATTTATTTAACGAAACGATAAGGCGTAATATAGACGATTCCGAACTGCGCATGCCGTATCCCGAAGCCTATTCCGAAGAAAAAATAAAAAAATTAATAGACGAAACGAAAGCGGAAGGGGATACCGTAGGCGGGCTTATAACGGCCCAGGCAAAAGGCGTTCCAGTCGGACTCGGCAGTTTTACCCAGTGGGACGAAAAATTGGACGCCCATATCGCAATGTCTGTAATGAGTATTCAAGCGATTAAAAGCGTTGAAATAGGCGCAGGCGTCAAGTCAGCCTTTTTGAAAGGTTCGGAATATCACGATTCCATTTACTATCAAGAAAAGGGGACAGATTTTAAATCTGCCCCCTTTTCTGCTTCTTTTTACAGGAAAACCGACAATGCTGGAGGAATTGAAGGGGGCATGTCTAACGGCGAGATAATAAGCGTAACATGCGCTATGAAACCTATCCCGACGCTTATGAAGCCTTATTTAGACACGGTCGATTTAAAAACAGGCGAAGCAAGAAAAGCCTTTCTCGAAAGGTCGGACGTTTGCGCAGTTCCGGCGGCTTCGATCGTCGTCGAATCTGCCCTCGCTTTTTCTATATGCTATTTCTTTCTAAAAAAATTCGGCGGCGACAGCTTAAGCGAAATCGGAAGAAACTATGAAGGATATGTGCGTAAATGAAAACGAATATTGTTTTAATAGGTTTTATGGGGGCTGGAAAAACGGAAGTCGGTAGGATTTTGGCTAAAAATTACGGGTTTAATTTTATAGACGCCGATTCATTAATAGAAAAACGCGAAGAAATGACTATTTCTGAAATTTTTAGCAAAAAAGGAGAGAAATATTTCAGGGATTTAGAAACGGAAATTTTGAAGGAGCTGGCTTTTTTGAAAAAGCAAAAAAGGGGGACAGATTTAAAATCCGTCCCCTTTCTACTCTCCGCCGGCGGCGGTATGCCTGCGTTTAACGATAATATGAATCTTCTTAAAAATATAGGAACGGTCTTATATCTGAAAGCCGACCCTGCCGTTATTTACGAAAGGATAAAATCCGAAACCCACAGGCCGGTTTTGGGCGGCGAAGGTTTTACTCCCGCATCGATTGCGGCGAAGCTTAGCGAAAGAGAAAAATTTTACGAAAAAGCGGATATAATTATATATACCGACTGTTTAACGCAGCATGCGGCAGCGGAAGAAATAAGCATTTTTTTAAATTTAAAAGATAATTAAAGTTTATTAAAAACCGTGACGATAAACAAAGGATGGGTTAATTGTCTTTACCCGCCGTTTATCAATGCATTGCCGTCTTAAGGTTTTTCTAAAAATTTAAGACGCCGCCTACGAGGATTACTGCTTTCATATAAATATTACCGGAATATTCTGGTCAAAATTAAATCTGTTTTAACATTTACACATTTTCATCCTCACGCCGTTAAGCATCAAAGCAATTTTTATATATTGTTTTACGTTGGAAAATCATTGCCTCTTTTGAGGATTGATTTCACTTATTTATTAATATAAGCTATAATTAAAGATTATCCGGCATTTCATTTGCGTCTTTCTTTGTAATTAGAGGGAGTTTAATATAGTTTATCTAACTTTTGATTGGATATAGAAAAGACATGGAGATTGAAAGACTTAAGAAATGAATTAAGCTGTTAATATATTGAGGATTTCTTGCAGGCATATATAAAGAGACGTAAAGCAATATTGCCCGTTTTTTAATTAGCGAAAAAGTTTACAGTTAAAAAAAGTTCAAATTTTATGAAAATAAGAGTAGATTTAAATTTATCGTCTTGCGATAACAGTTACGATATTTTAATAGAATCGGGTATTTTAAAAAATTGCATAAATGCAGCCGAGCGCCGCAGAAATGGAAACTGCAGTTTCGAATACGAAGAAACGGCCGGCATTTTAAAATCGGCTGGCTTAAAAGGCCGGACCTTCATAATTACGTCAGAAACCGTCAACGGCTTATACGGGAAAGATATATCGGCGTTTTTAAAAGAATACGGCGTTAAAGAAGAAGCTATTTTTGTTTTGCCAGACGGCGAAAAAACAAAAAGCCTTGAATATCTTTCCCGTATTTACGACCGGCTTATCGAAAAAAAGCTGGAAAGGTCCGATTTTATAGTAGCTTTCGGCGGCGGAGTTATAGGCGACCTTGCCGGATTTGCGGCGGCGACGTATCTGAGGGGTATAAAATTTATACAGGTTCCTACGACGCTTCTTGCCGACGTCGATTCTAGCGTAGGGGGCAAGACAGGAATAGACCATCATGCTGGCAAAAATCTTATCGGCGCTTTTTATCAGCCAAAAGCCGTAATAATTGACGTCGATTTGCTCAAAACATTGGATAAAAGGGAACTTATAAACGGTTTTGCCGAAGTAATAAAATACGGCGCCGTGCTGGATGCAGAGCTTTTTGCCTATTTGGAAACAAATTACGAAAAAATCATATCTTTTGATAAGGACTCCCTGATTCATATAATACAAAAATCCTGTTCCATTAAAGCCGCAATAGTTAAAGAAGACGAAAAAGAGGAGGGCGTCCGCTCAGTGCTAAATTTTGGACACAGCCTCGGACACGCCGTAGAAGCTTTATATAATTACGAAGGCATAAAACACGGCGAAGCAATCTCTATAGGAATGATTTTTGCGGCAAAGCTTTCTAAAAAACTCGGCTTATGTTTTGAAGATACCGTAAGTAAGGTTAAGAACTTAATTAAAAATTCCGGCCTGCCTGCCGATATTCCTAAATTTAGTCCCGAACAATACTTAAATGCCATGAAATTGGATAAAAAGGTAAACGAAAGGCAGATTAAATTTGTTTTAATAAAAGAAATAGGAAAATTTGAATTTAAAAAATTAGATTTTGATTTTATACATGATTTTTTAAATGAAACTATATGAAATATAAAATCAATTAAATGAATTTAAAAGAACTTACAAAAAAAGATGAACTTGAGAAATTCATAGAAGAATATATTTCCTTTTTAAAAATAGAAAGGGGATTAAGCCCTAACACCGTTTATTCGTATTACCTCGATTTAATAAAGTTTAGTAAATATGCCAAAGACGAAAAAATAAATTTTAAGGAGCCTTCGCCTCTTTTTTTTCAGAATTTTTTATTTTATCTTGCAGAAATTAATTTAAGCGGCAAAACGAGGGCGAGATTTTATTCTTCTATAAAAGGATTCTATAAATTTTTGTTTAAACGGGGAACAATAAAGGAATTTCCGTTTAAAGACATAGATTATCCTTTCGTAGCTAAAAAACTTCCCGAATTTCTTACTAAAGAAGAAGTCGGCAGGATGTTGTCGGCGAAATTTAATAACGACGCGCGCGGAAAAAAAAATAAAGAACGGCAGGATTTTGAAAATATCAGAAACAAAGCGATAATAGAGCTTTTATATTCTAGCGGATTAAGGATTTCTGAACTTGCAGGTATAAAAATAGAAAATTTTAACTTCGATATGAATTTTATCAGGGTACGCGGCAAAGGTTCTAAGGAAAGGATAGTTCCTTTCGGGGTTCCTTTCAGGGAACTCCTTAAAGCTTATCTGCCGTTTAGGCAGAAATACGCCGCACGCAGCGGGGGCAATAACAGCGGCGGGAAAAAAAATACTGGAGCCGGAGCCGCCCATTTATTTATTTCGGAGCAGGGACGCTCTTTTACAAGGCAGGGCTTGTGGAAAATAATAAAAAGAGCCGCGGTTATTGCAAAAATAGATAAAAATATAACTCCACATATGCTAAGGCATACTTTTGCCACGCATCTTTTGGAGGGCGGCGCGGATTTAAGGTCTATTCAGCAAATGCTGGGTCATTCAAGCATATCCACTACTGAAATATATACCCACACGGATATTAAGCACTTAAGGGAACAGCATTTAAAATTTCATCCGAGGAACAGAAATGAAAAGAGCGTTGCAGATGCGGATCCTACCGATGAGGCGGCGGCTAAGGCCGCAAAAGACGCGAAGGCTGCAATGCTAAGGAATGCCGCAGGAGATGAGTTTTGATATTGACGCCTCAATCTTTAAAAGAAAAAATTAAGCAAAAATATAGCGGTCTAAAAACCGAACTCCTTAATTTCGATTCTTTCCATACGGTTAAAGATATTTCTTTATTTTTCGATTCATTGATTATCGAGGCTTTTTCCTATATTAAAAACTTGAGCGAAAACGAAAGCGAAAACGACTTTTGTTTAATGGCGGGCGGAAGCTATTCTAAATTGGAATTGTGTCCATATTCCGACGTAGATATTATGATAATAGTTAAAGACGGGCTTAATCAGGAAAGCGTAGCGAAAGGCCTAAAGAACTTTTTTTATCTGTTCTGGGATGCGGGAGTCGATCTTGCCCAGAGCGTAATGACTATCGGCGAAGCTGCCGGCTTGATGAAACAGGATTTGAATACTTACACGTCTTTTATAGATGCCCGTTATATTGCCGGAAATAAAGAGCTTTACGAAGAATTTAAAAAAGAGTTTAAAAAAATAGACGCAAAATCTATTTTTTTAGTCGAACTTATGAGAAATTTAAGAAAAAGGCGGCTTATTAACGTTATGACCGATAACGATATATTTCTTCTCGAACCGGATGTTAAAGACGGAATAGGAGGCTTGCGGGATTATTCTTACTGCGAATGGATTTATTATTTAGGATTGGGCGAAACCTTGCCGAGTTTGGAGGGAGACGAGGAAAATTCGGTAAGCCGCATAATGGATGCCCTGAGAGTTAAAAAAATGGACAGCTCTTTAGAAAAGACCGATATAGCCGATCTTTATTCGGGAAAAGAATTTATATTAAAAACAAGGGTAATGATGCACCTGCTAACCCAAAAAAAGACGGACAAGCTTACTTTCGATATTCAAGAAAACGCGGCAATGGCCTTTTTCTATAAGGACGGCAAATTTTTAAACAAAATAGAATATTTTATGCATGATTATTATTTAAACGCAAAAAATATACATATTATATCCAAGCTGATTATAAATCTCCTGATAAAGCCGAGAATACTGACCGGCATGTTTAAGGTAAACGGTACGGCAGCCTTATTAATAGAAAATAATATTTACCTGGAAAACGGATCGGTTGCCGTAAAAGATAAAAAACTTTTTTTAAACGACGTCAAAAATATTTTTAGCCTGTTAAATATTTATCTTTCTTCTGGCAACAGATTAAGCGCAGAATCGATAAATCTTTTAAAAATTAGCGCCGAGAAGTTTAGGAAAAATATAAAAAACAATGAAACCGCGATTGATTTTTTTATTTCTCTTTTAAAAAACAAAAAAAGAGTTTACCAGACGCTGCTTCTTATGCACGAAACAAAAATATTAAGCGCTTTGATTCCGGAATTCAAAAAAATAGATTCGCTCTCTACAAACGACGTCTATCACGTATATACGGTCGATGCCCATTCGCTTAACGGGGTTTATTATTTTGAAAATACCGCTAATTTTAAAATAAATCCCGAGTTTAAGAGAATATTCGAAGATTTAACCGCAGAAGGCTTGTTTATTCTTAACTTTTCTTTACTGCTGCACGACATCGGAAAGGGGTATTCTTCTCATCACGAGGCGATAGGGTCAAAAATAGCGGTGAAGATTGCAAAAAGATTAGGATTGAGCGAAAATATCCGTGATTGCGTAGAATTTTTAATCTTATATCATTTTCTCCTGCCTCTGACGTCCGAAAGAAGGGATATACACGACCCTGCAACCATAAAGTCCGTTGCCGGCATAGTTAAGGATATAAGGAGTTTAAAACTGCTTTTCATAGTAAGCGCCTGCGATTCAATGGCGGTTTCCAAGTCAAGATTCAATTCGTGGCGCAAAATGCTTCTTTTGGAGTTATACGAAAGAACTTTGTCTTATATGAAAAATACGGAAGAATATTTTAAAAGCGACGCTTACTATATAGACGCTATATATCAGGCGGCATACTCTTTGACCGGGGAAAAGGGCTATAATTTTCTTAAAGGAGCCGGCGATTTAAAAAATTATATAGAAAATTTCGTCCAGCTGTTTTATTCTCCCGGTAAATATTTAATAAGAGAAAGCCTGGAAAATGTTTTATTGCACATGAAATTATTTTCGAAAATTACCCTTAGCCGCAGGTTTAATTTTGCGGCAAAAGCTCATATTAAAGAAGATTATTATGAGATAATTATATGCGGATACGATAAAAAGACTATATTTTCAGAAATAACCGGCGTTCTTTCCTATTTCGATTTTAATATAATGAGCGCGGATATTAATACGAGAAAAGACGGGAAATTTATAGACACTTTTTTTATAAACCATATATATAAAAAAGTTGACGGCGATATCGACTGGCATAAATTGAGAAATACCTTCATTAACGTCTTTAACGGCAAAATTTCTCTTGAAGAAATGCTTAAGAATAAGCGTAAAAACGAAAGCCTTTATAAAAAAAGCGCGCCGAAAGTTTCGAATTCCGCCGAAATTTATAATAACGTTAGCGACGAATTTACCGTAATAGAAATATCGGCTTTGGACAGAAAAGGACTCCTTTATGATGTAGGAAAAATTTTTAACCGTTTCGACATAAATATATTTTCTTCGAAGATAACGACCCAGGGAAATAAAGCGTTCGATACGTTTTACGTAAAAAGCGGTCAAGGCGGGAAGATACGAAGCATGCTTCTATTAAGAAAGATTAAGCAGGCGGTAAAGGAAGAACTATAAATTATAATCTTGAACCATCATGAATCATAAGCTCTTGACTAAACGTCTGCCGTATGGTAAATATAATATATTATGGTATTAGAACTGGAAGCTAAAACGAAAACATTTGCGGGAATTTACGAATCACAGGGTCATTATGTAGAAGCGTTAAATATTTACATAGACCTTCTTAAAAAAAATCCTTTAGACGAGGACTCCGCGGATAATATTAAAAGGATTCAGTTTTTAATAAAAAAATCCGGGGAAGAAAAGAAAAGGGCGGAAGAACTTCAAATTTCCGCACTCGATACTTTTCTACAAAAAACATACGCCTATA
>DAHVNW010000044.1 GCA_027319095.1 bacterium
ATATATTTCGCTTAAATTATATTATAATATAATTTTATATATCTTGGGTCGCCTGCAAAACTTCCTCTAAAGTCGTAATTCCTTCTATTACTTTTTTAAGTCCGGCCATGCGCAGAGGAATAAAGCCGTCTTTTATGGCGGCGCTTCTTATCAGCGCCGCATCGGATTTCTCGACTATTAATTTTTGAATGTTGGCATCGGGTATTAAAATTTCCAGTATGTTTATCCTTCCGTGAAAACCAGTTCTATTACATAAATCGCATCCGTCTTTTTTTGCTTTAAAAAAAATAAATTTAATTTCCGACAGAAGCCCAAGTTCTTTAAGCAATTCCGACTCCGGTTCATAAGGCTGCTTACATGCGGGGCATAAACGCTTGACTAGCCTCTGGCCTATTATGCCGGCTATCGACGAGGAGATTAAAAAAGGCTCGATGCCCATGTCTATAAGTCTTGAAATTGCGCTAGAAGAATCCTGGGTATGAAGGGTAGAAATTACGAAATGGCCGGTCAGCGCCGCTTGAATTGCAATTCTCGCCGTTTCTTCGTCCCTTATTTCGCCGACTAAAATTATATCCGGGTCCTGCCTTAAAACTGCCCTTAGCGCGTCTGGAAATCCCATACCGCCTTTTTGATTGGCTTCTATCTGATTTATATATCTTATTTTATATTCCACGGGGTCTTCTACCGTAATAATATTTTTGTTTATAACGTTAAGTTCGGCAATCATGGAATATGCCGTAGTCGTTTTTCCGGAGCCGGTAGGTCCGGTTATTAAAAAAAGACCGTATTTTCTGTAAATTATTTTTAAAATTTTTTCTTTATAGTTTTTATCGATAGGCATTTCAGAGGCTTTGACAACTTTGGAAGATTTGTCTAACAGCCTGAAAACGGCTTTTTCGCCGTTTATGGTAGGCACTATAGAAACCCTTACGTCTAAATTTTTTTCTCCGGCATTTATTTCGAATCTCGAATCTTGGGAATTTCTCTTTTCGGCAATATCCATATTAGCCATTATTTTTATTCTTGCGATAATGGAGTTTAAAAATTGCAAAGGTATTCTTCTGGATTCTATAAGTTCCCCGTCTATTCTTTCCCTGACGATTATTTCGTCAGAAAGCGGCTCTATATGAATATCGGAAGCCCTGTTGTTTGAAGCTGAAACGATTATATCGTTGACGAGTTTGATTATATTTACGTCTTCGGACTGAAGAACTTCTTTTACCGTTGCGGAAAAATCCGGTGAAGAAGGCGCCGAAAACGGAGGCACGCCTGTTTGAGAGTATGCGGCGCCGTATAAAGTTTTGGTATCGGTCGAAAAAATATTCTGGTTAGGTGTTGCCTTTGAGACTTCTTTGACCGTCCAGACAAAATCTATCGCTTTTAAAATATCGTGCTCTTTCGCAAGGACTATTTCGATATTATAATCGACATGCTTCTTTAAAGCATCGGTGGCAAAAACGTTAAGGGGGTCCGATAGAGCCACGGTTAAAATTCCATCCTTAAGGCTTACAGCCACCATTTTGAACTGTCTCGAAAGCACTTCGGGTAAAATTCTTCCTACCGCCGGGTCAACGATAATTTTCGAGAGGTCGATTTTTTTAAGTTCTATTTGCGAGGAAAGAGCGTTTAATATATTATCCTCGGAAATTATGCCGAGCGAAGCCAAGGCAGCGCCCAATCTCAAATTACGTTTCTTTCCTTCCGCAAGAGCCGTTTCTAACTGCGTAGGATTTAAGAGTCCCTCGTCTATGAGTATTTCGCCGAGCTTTTTCGTTTTAGATAAATTACTTATTATTGCGCCCATTTTTTTTCGTTATTGTTTTTCAATCTAACATTTATATTGTTGTAAAAAACTTACCGTTTTATAAAAATCTTCCGGTGCGGTCTGCCCTTGCGCGGTAATTCCGAACGGCGAAGAACAGTATGCGAGATAAGACCCGTAAATAACCGATAATGCTCTTGTCATTTCATATTTTTCGCCCATTCCGAATATTATAAAATCCGGAAAGGCATTTTCGCCGGTCGTTTTAATAGAATGTATTTTTATGTTTTTTTCTAAAACAAGTGCAGCGTCCCCTTCCGAAACGGCCATGTCGGCGAGCTTGAAATAATCGGCGCCGAAATAGCTCGAATCTATATAATACATTACGGTATCAAGCAGGGCTACACTTCTTTTAAAATCATGGACCGAAAGGATAACCCGTGAATTTTTAGAATGGGCAAAACTAACGAAATCTTTTATAACGTTTCTTTCTAAAATATCGAGCTCTATGTCGCATAAATCTATGCCAAGCTCTATTAACGATTTTAAAAATTTAATTCTTACGGGTTTTTCTTTTTCGTTTAAGGCACCTTTTGCCTGTTTTCCAGTATCTTTAGTTTCAGGAAATCCTTGCTTGCCGAAAGAAGCTTCTCTATTCGTTCCTATTAGTTTAATTCCTTTTTCTTTCGCGTATGAAATTATTTTACCTATTTCTTTAATAAAAGATGCCATAACTGTGTTTTTACTTAAATCGCCGCCGTAATTCGCAGAATCAGCGGTTTCGTATATCATATCGAACCTGATTTCGACGAATTCCGCAGCTTGGCTCAGGGCGTAATCTATCGCGGCATATAAACCGTTAAGATTAGTATTTCCGACAGACAAACAAACTCTCGGCTTCATTTGCCCCCGTCCTTTTTTGCCTTAATCCTGTCCGAAGCAAGTTCTCCTCCAAGTCCCCACTCGTCAGCCGGAAATTCTTCTACTGCCACCCATACGTGGTTTTCGTCTATACCGAGGCTTTCGGATACGCTTGCGGTAATGGATTTAATAAGTTTTTTCTTCTGTTCCTTCGTCCTGCCTTCTAACATTTTGACCGATACGAACGGCATTATCGTCTTCCCCCTTAAAATAAGTTTTATTTATAAATATAATTATAACAAATATAAATAAAAAAATAATCGAAAAAATAACAAAAACGGAAAGGAAAAGATGAAGTCACCAAAAAAAGATAGTAAAAAATTTGACTTTTTAAATTTTACGGTTTATAATTTAAACATATGAGGTTTTAATTTTCATCTTATCTCCTCGATGTAATGTCCTCCTAACCTGCCGGTTATCAAATACTTCCGGCAGGTTTTTTTATGATAAATTATATTGACATACGGTTAAATTTTATTTATACTATCTATCAATTCCCCGATAGCTCAGCCGGCAGAGCAAGTGACTGTTAATCACTGGGTCGATGGTTCGAATCCGTCTCGGGGAGCCATCAAAAAAGCCCTTTTAAGCCTCACTATTTAAGCCTTCCCGACCGGTTATCCTTATAAAAACTACCTTGCAAATTTGTTAAATTTTGCTAAGTTTTGCTAAATTTCGGATACATTTTCAAAGGAGGAAATGGATTGGAACGATATTGCCTTATTCGCTGAAGTACTTTAGCACCATTACGGAAACCAGCAATACTCCGGCGGATAGTATCATGAAATACAATATTGAATAAACGGCTATTCCTATAATTAAATAAAAAATTAAAATTATCCTTTTAATTTTTTTCAACTCTTCGTCTTTTAATAAAAAGCTTACTATTATTCCAGTAATAACGTAGAAGACGGAATCGATTATAATCGCATGGACATTAAAATTCATGTTAATATTTTATGGTCTTTTTAAAATATTCGATTGTTTTTTTAAGCCCTTCTTCGACACCTACCTTCGGGTTATACCCAAGCATTTTTTTTGCGAGCGTCAAATCCGGGTCTCTTTGAATCGGATCGTCCTTAGGCAGTTCTACGAACTTCAATTTAGATTTCGAACCAGTAATGGATAAGACCAATTTTGCAAAATCGACTATTGTAAATTCGTAGTTATTTCCCATATTAACCGGTCCGGTAAATCCGCTTTTATCTTCCATGAATAAAATAATTCCGTCTATCAAATCCGATATGTAGCAAAATGAACGCGTCTGTTTTCCGTCTCCGTAAACGGTCAGGTCTTCGCCTTTTAAAGACTGCACGATAAAATTGGAAACTGCCCTACCGTCGTTTTCTAACATCCTTGGTCCGTAAGTATTGAAAACTCTTATGACTTTAATGTCTACTCCATATTGCCGGTTGTAATCTGATAAAATTGTTTCCGCCGCCCTTTTTCCTTCGTCGTAACAAGACCTTATCGAGACCGGATTTACGTTTCCGTTATAAGTTTCCGGCTGTGGATGAACGGCGGGCGAACCGTAAACTTCAGACGTCGATGTATGCAGAACCGGTATTTTAAGGCGTCTTGCGTTTTCCAGCACGTTAAATATGCCAAAAACGTTGTCTTTCATCGTTTTCAAGGGGTCTTTTTGATAATGCGGAACGGATGCCGGACAGGCTAAATTTATTATAAAATCGGCTTCTATAACGAAAGGTTCGCTAATGTCGCGCCTGATAACTTCAAAAGACGGGTTATTTAAATATTCCCTTATATTATTTTTAGAACCGGTATAAAAGTTATCCATACATAAAACTTCATGTCCCGAAGCCAACAGTCTTTCGCATAAATTAGACCCGATAAAACCCGCTCCGCCTGTTACGAGTATGCGCATAATTTAATTATCCTCCGTCGCTAATTTAACCTTCTATTTTTTTTATCTGTTTTTATTTAAATCGTATTTATTTCCGTAACCTCTTTTTGTTATCATATATAAATCGTTGACGTAAGTATTTTCGTTTCCTATTATTACAGTCGTATTCATAGTTACTATATCGAATTTGTCTATATTTTCAAGAGTGGTTATTATTATTTCTTCGCCGCGTCTCGTTACCGCCTTCGCGATAACGGCAGGCCTGTTTTTTTCTATGCTTTCCAATAAAATATTTTTTGCAATCGTAAGTTCTTCTTTTCGTTTCATGCTTCTTGGATTATAGATTATTATTACGAAACCGCCGCTCGCCGCCGCCCTGAGCCTTCTTTCGATGTCTTCCCATGGCGTCAAAAGATTCGAAAGCGAAATTACGCAAAAATCGTTCGTTATCGGCGCGCCGGCCGCCGCCGCTACTGCGCAGAAAGCCGGTATTCCGGGAATAAATTCCACCGGAACTTTTCTGGTAAGGGATTCTTTGTCTATAATTTCGAGCAACAGGCCGCTCATGCCGTAAATGCCCGCATCTCCTCCGGAAACAAGAGCGACGGTTTTGCCCTCGGCTGATTTTTTAACGGCAGCTTCGCATCTTTTTATTTCATCTTTCATATTAAACGGCAATTTTTCCTGTTCTTCGCTTAATATGCCGTCTATCTGCTTTATATAAGAAGAATATCCTATGACGGTTTGCGCTTCTTTGATAGCCTCTAACGCCTTTTTGCTTAAATGCTCCGTGTCTCCTGGACCCGTTCCTATAACGTAAATTTTTCCATAATCCATTTATTTATACCTTCCTTATATATACCTTATATATACCTTATATATACATTATACATAATTTATACATATTAATTTAAACCGCACCTTTCCTAAACATGTGCGAAAAATTCTTATCGTAAAGTTTTGACCTGTTTTCTTTAAAATTTTTTCCTTCCAAAGCATAACCGACGATTAAAACCGCCATATTTTTTACGGAAAACTCTTTAGCGTTTTTTACCACGTCTTTTAAATCGCAATTAATTAAAAGCTCGCTTTTAAGCGATACGTCTTTTCCGATAAGGCACGGCGTATTTTCGGGATAATATTGGGCTAAATCCCTTACTACGCTTTCTATAGACCCGAAACTAAGATATATAGCCATCGTAGCCCTATGGCTCGCAAGGCTCTTAATATCCTGTCCTTCCGGTATTTTACCTGTCCTGCCTTCGCCCCTGCAAAATATTACCGTTTGAGATATACCCGGAAGGGTCAAGATAGAACCGTTGGCGGCGCTCGCTGCGAAAGCCGCCGTAACCCCCGGTATGATTTCGTATTCTATACCTGCTTCTTTCAGGTAATACATCTGTTCGTTAATTGCGGAATATATGGAAGAGTCTCCCGCATGAAGAACGGAAATAGTGTTCGCGCATACTCTTGTTTCCTTTTTTAAAAAGTTTTCTAATTGTTCCTTAATCTGCTGAAAATCGAGGCTTTTCATATCTATTAAAACCGCGTTTTTTTTAATAACTTTAAGCATATCGCCGTTAATTAACGAACCGGCGTAAAAAACCGCATCCGATTTTTTTAAGATTTTTAACGCCTTTACGGTCAAAAGTTCAGGGTTGCCTGGACCTGCCGAAACAAAATATATTTTAGGTTTTTTCATATTATAAAAAAACTCCTATAAAAATAGAAAAATAATCGAAATTAAGATCTTTCCTTTCCGTAAAATCGCCTATAAGAACGGATTTTTCTATTAAGTAAAGTTTTGGTCTTTGTTCGTATGGTTCATTGCCGCATAACTCTTTAAATGCTTTTAAAATTGTTTTTACATAATCGCCGGCTTTCATAAAAACTATAACCTGAGGTCTCGACGATTTATCCGCGATAAATTTTATATCTTTTTTAATTTCGTCAAAATCCTTTTTAACCGGAACGGATATCAGGACGGAACTATTTTTGACGGCATAAGGTTCTCCTATTAAACCCAAAGAATAATGGAAAGACGAGACCCCGTTAATAACGGTTATTTTTATCGATTTATCTGATTTTAAGGATTCCCGGATAGACGCGTATAGCCCCCAATACGTGCTGTAAAACATTGGGTCGCCGAGCGTAACGTAAGAACAGTCCGCTCCTGACGACAGTTTGTCTAATATTTTAGAGGCGTTATTTTTATACAGGCCGTCGTTTCTTCCAGTGGACCTTTTCATTTCGATTTCGAGCGGGATTAGTTTCTCCTCGTCTAAATTGGATATTCCGGCAAATTTTACCGCATTTTTAATAATACCGTAAGCAATCTTATGCTTGCCGCCGTAAACCTCCGGATAAAATATAAAATCGCTCCTAATAAGGGCGTTAATCGCGTTTATGGTAATCAATCCTGGATCGCCTGGTCCCATGCCTACTATATATAAATTTTTTTCAATCATCTTTGTTTTCTTCTAATTTTCCGTTATTTTCAAAGTTAACCTGATTTTTATCATTTTTACCGTTGTTGTTGTTATTGTTAAGGATATTATCCTTATTGCCGTTCCCGCGATGAGAAATTTTTCTACGGCGGTTGCCGCTTCTTTTATCCGGGCGATCTTGCTCTTCGCCTTCATTTTTGTTTTTAATCTTTACATTAGGTTTGCCGGCATTGTCCCGATTATGCTCTATCTTAAATGTCATGGTTTTTCTATTTCCGGAAACGCCCAAATTAGAAGGACTTGCGGTCGTCGCAGCATTTGCGGCGTTTCTATTGGCTGATTTACCAATCTTAACAATATAAATTTGATTTAAGGCTTGAAAATACGAATCGTCTTTATCTTTAATGGATTTCAATCTAGAAACGTTAATAGAAATAATCTCGTATTTTAAACCTATATTTTTATCTCCTTCTTGATTAAAATCTTTAATAAACGACAGAACGGCGCTCAATGATTCGACAGTAACGACGTTTGCCACTACAATTCCGTTATCTTTTAAAACGTCGAGCGATTCCCTTAAAATACCCGCTATATTTTTAGCGCCACCTCCCCCGATAAATACGGAGTCCGCTAAGTTAGTCTTCATTGCCGTTTTAACGGCTTTGGGCAATTCGCCGAGAAAAGGCTCTATATTCTGCCTTCCGAATTTTTTCATATTTTTTTTAAGGTTTTCTATCTTATGCCCGTTTTTATCAATCGAATAAACCTTGCCTTCCGAAGCTATGGCAGCCGCTTCTATGCTTATGCTCCCGCTTCCGCATCCGGCGTCCAAAACTATGGAGTCGGGTCTTAAATTCATCGAGGCGAGGCTTACCGACCTTATTTCCTTTTTGGTAGGCTCTCCGGCGTCGTGAATATATTTTTCGTCGTCTATTCCAAAAACGATATTACCGGTCATATCCATTCTTTTATCCGCAGTTTTACCTGCTTTATTGCTTTCGTTATTGCCTTCGGTATTGCGTGCGTTATTGTCTGCTGTGAGCCTTGCGGAATTTAAATTTAAATCCCTGCTTTTCCTGCTCCTGCCGTTTAGTATAACGATATTTTTTTTACCGCTTATATCGCTTAAAATTTCTTTTGTGGAATTTTTATAAATTTTCTCTTTTTTAGAACATAACTCCGTTAATACGTAAAATTCGAATTCTTTCAATAGGCCTTCGTCTCCCAACCATGTATGTATTTTATACGGAGTATTGATTTCATCGGTATATAAGCCTATAACGCTTTTTTTGGCATTTATTTGGGCATTTAGCGTCTCGTGCAAATCATTAAAATCCCTGCCATGAAGGCTGACGATTAGCGCTTCGTTCATAGGAATTTTTAATTTGGCAAAACCCGCCTGCATAAAACTGACTGCGGGGTAAATTTCTATAAATCTTTTTTCGTTTTCTTTAAGCTGTCCTAAAATAGTTCCGCCGATGCCGAAAAAATTCGGGTCTCCGTTTGCGATAATCAAAATGTTCTTTTTGCCCAGATTCCTCTTTACGTATTCGGTTATAAAATTTATTTTGCTGTCGTAAAATATTGCGGCATTGTTTAAACGGGTGATATTTCCGTTGTTTTCTAACACTATGTTTTTATTTGCGGCAGTAGCTTGCTCCCTTACCCATAACAGCAGGCTTAAATCTTCTTTTCTGGCAAAAACGACATCTATACGGGTTTTTTTATCCATAAACATATCCAAAATTTGTTTTTTTGCCGTTTCTAAAAAGCACTGCGAAATGCCGACTATATGAATTTTTTTTGATGTTTTTGCCATTTTTATATACCCTCTTTATATATGTTATCTATAATTCTAATTTATGCCGTAACTCTTTTAATTTCCGCTCCGTCGTAAGATATCAGGATAATTTCGATGCCGACCCCCTCTCCTGCGGTTTTGGCTAAGTTTTTCGCCGCTATTTTTAACGTCTCTCCGAAAATAATATCGGAGTAAATTCTGAACTCGTCCGAAGTTATATGACAGTATGCTTCCCTCGAAGTATTGGAACTGGCTATAAGACCGCAAAGATAATCGATATTGCCGGATGATTTACCGTTTCCGCCCTCTAAACTTCCCTCTAAACCGCAGTCTAAATTTTTAAGCGTTTTTCTAACAGTTTCTTCAAGAAAATTAAGATTTAAAACACAGTACTTTGCATTTGTATTCCTTGCCCCTTGTGCAATTTTTAAAATTTTCCCGAACTGCCCTGCCAAAATGATATTTTTAATGCCTGATTTTACGGCATGCCTGACGGAATACGTTACGTAATCGCCTATTTCTATAAAACATTCCCGGGGAAGGCCCTTAATTATCTTGAAAGCTATTTTTTCGCTGTATCTACCCGGAGTATAAACGCAGGTATTTATACCGTTTTCCGATAAAAATTCTAACGACGACTTAATAGTGTCTAACCACGCTTTAGTAGAAACCGGTATGACGTATCCCGTGGTTCCCAGTATGCTTATTCCGCCTTCTATTCCAAGCCTCGGATTCAACGTTTTTTTGGCGATTTTTTCTCCTTCGGGTATATACAAAACAGAAAGGTATATATTATCGCTATTACATAACGTGCCGCTGTTTCTCATATTTAAACGCAATTCTTCTTCCGCCGCAAATTCTATCATTTTATAAGGAACCGGATTAATTGCCGGAAAACCGGCTTTTACAGGCAGGCCGTTTCTTTTAGCTATGCCTATGCCTATGGACGATGCAAGCATGAGCGCAGTTTTTTTTTCCGCTTCGGAAATTTTTATTATATTATATACGAATAATTTCTCGTAATATTTTTTTAATTTACGAAAATCGTTTTTATTTTTTTTATTTATGGCCGTAAAATCCGCATATATTTTTATCCCTCCGGTTACGTCGAAATCGTCGTCTCCCGAATCTTTGACGGCGGCGGCTTTGGAAACCGTATTTCTATTCCCGCAAAATTTATATTTTTCTAATCCGGCTATTTTTAAAAAGGCATTTTCTCCTCCTGGCATTTTTATCTCGATGCCGGAAAATTTTTCGGATTGAAAATAATATCTTATGGAAGCTTTTACGGCGGCAGCGCTTGTGCTTCCGGTCGAAAATCCCCTCCTTAACCTATTTTGATTATTTTGATTGCCGCAATTAACTTTAATACTCCCTTTTTCGCCAAATTTACCGTTTAATTTGCCGTCCATTTATTGTCTGCGATTATGTATTTTATTAAAACGGCGTCCCCACCGTAAAATTAATTCCTCCAGCAGGCCAGTACGGCTCTCTTGTCAGTATGAAACCGTACGAGAAACTTATCGGTCCTATAGGAGAAAGATACATTATACCCGCTCCGGCCGATTTATACAACGATAAAGGTCTGATGTCTTCGCTGTCCATAAAAACGTTTCCGCCGTCCTGAAAAACAAAAAAATTAACGTTTTTATAAACGGGAATATTAAGCTGCAAATTATAATTTTCCATAACGTTTCCGCCTATTGGATATCCGTAAGGATTTAAGTTAATTAACCCGATAGAATCCTGGGGAAACCCTCTTACCGTCGTTCTTCCGCCTAAGAAAAATCTTTCGTTGATTGGAACCTGAACCGTAGGGGAAAGCGATTTTATATATCCAAAACGTAAAGAATACAAAAAAACGGTGTTATGAATAAACGGAATATATTCCTGGGTATGAAAAAATATCTTATAAAAATTAATCTGGGAATCCAATAAAAAATTAGAATAAGTAAATCTTAAAGTAGTCAAATTTCCGGACGTAGGATTAAATACGTTGTTTTTAGAATTATATATTATGGAAGCCGAAACGGAGCCGATTCTCGTAAAACCTATATCTCTCGGCGTTATTTGAGCGCCTGGA
Source organism: bacterium (assembly GCA_027319095.1). Lineage (GTDB taxonomy): Bacteria > SZUA-79 > SZUA-79 > Acidulodesulfobacterales > Acidulodesulfobacteraceae > Acidulodesulfobacterium_A. Next base: position 10,879 of record DAHVNW010000044.1, read on the forward strand.
TTTAGACCCGACAAATCGTCGTAAAACATCCCGTAGGAAAAAAGCCCCTTAAGACGGCCGTTAAATTTTCTTATCAAGAGATC
>DAHVNW010000045.1 GCA_027319095.1 bacterium
AGACAGTAAACGGCATTTTTTTGCATAAGGTTTTTTAACGTTCCTTCAAATTTTCCGCCTTTTTTTGCGGCATATATTCCGTCTTCGGTTAAAAGCATTATATCGTTTTGCTCTATGTAGTTTATTGCATCGCTGAATGCGGAAGATTCGTACGGAGATTTTTTTACTATGTGCAGCACTTTTAAATTCCTCCTTAATTATTATTCCATAATAAATTTAGGTTTTTATTTTTTTAAAACGGCAGTAACGCCTTCATTTCTTTCATCTTTTGTTTCAATGTATTTCTGTCTATTATCTCGACTTCGGTGGCAAGATCGCTTTCAGTCAGACCTCTTTCTTCAAGAGACTCTTTTTCGACGTATATATGCGAAATTTCAAAGTCGTCTATTAATATAGGATAAGTCATTGAAAAATTTTTCTTCCCCAGCAGTGAAGTATCCTGCCCTTTTTTTAACGAAAATACTCCGTCTCCAGTGAAAGTAACGCTTATATCCTGTTCGTACGCGCCGAACATAACCATTGCTTCTATAGCTTCCTGTTCGTATATAGTTCCGTACGGAGCAGTTCTGCATACAAACATAACTTTTGTTTTTTCTTGTTCAGACATCTTATGGCTCCTTTATTCAGTATTTTTATTATATTTTTTATTAAAAAGTGATAGTCCTGTCGGATGTTATGCAGAGTTCAAGCAGTTGACCCAGTCCGGATATTTCTTCTACTTTGCATACGGTCTGATTGACTATGCCCCTTCTTTTCCCAGCCGCAACGCAGACTATTAATCTGACTCCTTTCAATTCTAATTCCGTAAGGAGTTTCATGATATTTCTTTCGTCTCTTGGAGGTTCAAGCGTCGCACATCTGTTATAAACTCCGTCGTTATAAAAAAATACGCCCGTTATTTCATGCCCGCTTTCCATAGCCGCTAATATAAAATTATAGGCCGTGTCCATAGCCTGATGCATATAAGGACCTTCTTTAATAAGAATGCCGAATTTCATTAATCCTTCTCCTGTTAATTAGTTAATTTTATATTACGGGGACAGAATTCAATTCTGTCCCCGTCACAACTTTGTTACATTATTATAGCATTGCTGACTAACTGATGTATGCCGCCGACCATTTCGGCATCTAAGCCGTACAATGGGAATACTTTGGAAAACTGAGTTTTGCATATTGCGCAAATCAAAGCGTAAAAATTTACTCCGTGATTATCTACGGCTTCTTTAACCGTCTGCATTCTCGGCATTGCGCCTGCAAGTCTGACGTTCATAACTTCTTCGGTCAGCAGACCGCCGCCTCCTCCGCAGCAAAAAGTGCTTTCCTTAGTCGTGCCTTCTCTTAATTCCACGAATTTATTTGCGGCGGCTTTTATCAATTCTCTCGGTATAGTAAATTGACCTCCTACGACGTCGCCTATTCTGGAACCTCTCGCTACGTTGCAGGAATCATGGAACGTAACGACTTTATCGTCGTTTGCAGACGGGTCAAGTTTGATAACTCCGTCTTTTACGAGTCCTAAAGTAAAATCGCAAATATGAGTAGGCTGTTTATATTTAGAATCGAGAAAATCGAAAGGTCCGTTCATAGTATTGGAATACATATAGGCTGCTCTCCATGCATGTCCGCATTCTCCTATAATGACTCTCTTCACCTTAAGCCTTCTTGCTTCATCCCATATCCTTTTATTTATTTCTTTGGTGTGCTGATAGCTTCCTATAAACTTTCCGAAATTACCTGCTTCGGATGCATATGAAGAAACGGTATAGCTTATGCCTGCCTTATGAAACACTTTGGCATATCCCTTAAGAGATTCCATATGCGGCATAGCAAAAAAATCCGCCGACGGGGGAACGAGCAGTACTTCCGCCCCTTCCACGTCCATAGGTATCTTAACGCCTTTTCCGCCTTCTTCTTCTATTTCTTCTTCTAAGTCGTCAAGGGTATTTCTTAACGCTGCGGCATTTATTCCGATATTGTTTCCAGTAATATATACCTTGTGTATAACTTCCGTAGTGTATTTTTGTCCGAGTCCGATAGAGTCCATAATCTGTCTTGCCGCCATAGTTATTTCGGCAGTATCAATCCCGTAAGGACAAAATACGGAACATCTTCTGCATTCGGAACACTGCCAGAAGTATGTGTACCATTCCTTCAAAACTTCTTCGGTTAATTCCTGAGCATTTGAAAGGCTTTTAAAAAATCCGGACGGAGTAAAATAATATCTGTAAACCTTTCTCATTAACTCCTGTCTTTGAACGGGCATATTATTAGGGTCCGAAGTTCCTAGGAAAAACTGGCATTTATCGGTGCATGCGCCGCATCTTACGCATATATCCATATAATCCCTAACTGCCTTATTATGGTCTAATATCTGTTTAAATACTCCAAGAGCTTTATCTTTCCAGCCGTCTTGTAGTTTATCCGGAAACCCTAATGCTTCCATGTCATCTTTCTGCGCTCCTATCATATGTTCATATGAAGTTGCTCCGGGGACTATTTTAGGTATTGAAATCTTTCCATCCAATACCGGTACTTTATATTTACTTTTAGGCTTAGCCATACTGTATATACCTCCGCTTAATTCCTCTATAGAATCAAATTAGCAGGTTATTAATTAATATTTATTTATATTTTATTTGGTCGTTATTCGTTATACCTATATAGATTTAAATATAATTTTTATACTTATATTATAAATTATAAGCCCCTATATCGAAAGATCCTTTGCATTCGGGCGATAGTATCTTTCTTCTATAGGATTATCGGCCATATTTCTTGTCGGTGAAAAGAATATTCCTACGAAATGCATTACTTTGCTAAACGGTATATATAGAATAAGAAGCATTACGAGAGTATAGTGCATCAAAAATAATGGATTTGACGGTATATTAGTGAATTGAAACGTTAAAAGACCATCCATATAAGGCCCCAGCTGTTTATCTACTACCGTCAATGCGCTTGGCGTTAATACAAAATTTAATGCCAGGCCGGCTATGCCGATAAGCATTAATAAAATTAATATCAAATAGTCTTGAAATAAAGATATAAATTTAACCCTTTCTACTACCACTCTTCTCATTAGAAGTAAAAAAAGAGACAAAACCATAATTATTCCGCATACTATACCTGCGACTACGAAATAATTGTACCATGAAGGCAGAGGGTTCGTGTAAACAAAATGTCGTGCAAAATGCATTGCTATTAAAAGAAAAAACGAAATATGAAACAAATATCCAAATACCCATGTAGGCTTATTGGATTTAAAGAGGCTTTTGAAGAAAAATACTTCTCCAAGAACTCTTGCGAATGCTCCGCTTTTTGTAAGAGGTGCCGGAGTCAGCATAATTTTAATAGGCTGCGGCGTAGTTGCGTATTTATATATTCGTAAAATAACGCCTATAGCAAAAACTAATCCTACCGAATATGTAAATACTAAATATATATATGTAGTTACGTTAAGAGGTTCCATATTTACTCCCCCCTGGATAAATAATTTTATTTTTGTTTTTACAATTTATTTAATTGATATGCACGCTTTATGCAATATATCATATCATGTTTCTATAACAATCAAGCGGCTTTTTATGCCGCTTGATTGTTTCTTAGCTTTTTTTTGCGTTAAACGCAGCCTGTCGGTTTTGGAAGACCTGCTATTTTTGCAAGCTGTTTTGCCGGGCCTTCGGGAAATAATTCATAAACGAATTTATTGGCTTCTTTTTTATCCGGTAAATTTTCAAGCGCCATTACCTCTTTAGTCAGCGATTTAATTGCCGGCGCAACCTGAAATTTCTGGAAATATTCCCTTATCCATTCAATCAATTTCCAGTGCTTTTCGGTTAATTCTACATTTTCCTGTTTCGCAAGAACTTCAGCAAGACCTTTATCCCAATCTCCAAGATTCTGAAGGTATCCTTCGTCATCCGTTTCTATCGTTTTTCCGTTATAAACAAAACTTGCCATAAATAATAACCTCCATTTGAATTAAATTAATTTAATTTATTTGAATCAATCGCACATTATATTAACAACTTCGTTTAAAGCATATCTATATAACCGCAGGGGCAGCTTTCCGCACATTTTTTGCAGCCGTTGCACGTTTCGAGGTGAAATTCAAAATGCTGGCCTTTAGGCAATTTTTTAACCGCGCTCTGCGAGCAGTATTCGAAACAGCTGCCGCAATCGAAGCAAAGTCCGCAGCTCATACACCTCTTTACTTCGGAAACTAATTCGTCGAAATTAAGGTCGTTTAAAATACCATCGAAATCTTTAACTCTTTCTTTCGGATCTCTCGATGTCCTTTTCTTTTTTTCGGACGGCTGAAAATATGCGAGATACATATTTTTCCCTTCCCTGTTAACCGCATCGCCGTACTTTATAACTCTTCTTTCGTCGTTAATTACCTGTTCTCCGCTAAACTTTTTATGTATAGCATATGCGGCATATCTTCCCATTCCGATAGCGTCGGTAACGAGACCGAACCTTAATATATCGCCGCCGGCAAACACTTTATCTTCTCCTGCGGCGAGATAATTATCGTCAACTTTTAAAAATTCGTTATTCGGATTTTTGGTAAGATTTTCTAATCCTTTATAATCGGGCTTTTGACCGAATGAATATATAAGAGTATCTAATTTTAAAATAAGTTCCTGGCCGCCTTCTATAATTATCGGATGAACCCTGCCGGATGCATCTTTTTCCGAAAGTTTCATTTTTTTGAGTTTTACCGCTACGGCTTTTCCGTTTTCCGTAACTATCTCGTCGAGAGCAAATAAAAACTCGAATTTTATACCTTCGGCGTGACCTTCTTTTACTTCCGTAGAACCTTTTTCTTCTATTTCCGATGCATCGTTAACCGTTCCTTTATTATAAATAAACGTAACGTTGGCGCCCAGCCTTTTTGCTACCATTCCAGCGTCCATTGCGCTGTCGCTCCCGATGACTACCACTTCTTTCCCTGCATCTTTAAGTTCTCCGGAAGCAGCTTTCTGCAAAAATTCTATTCCGGTATAAACATTAGGAGAATCGGCGCCTTTCATCTTCATTTTTATAGGTTCGTGAGTTCCTATAGCTATAAATATTGCATCATATTCGGACTTTAGACTGTCTAACGTTACGTCGGTACCTATATTAACTCCTGTTTTAATAACCACGCCGAGATTTTTAATGCGCTGAACTTCGGCGTCTATGATATCTAACGGCAGTCTGAAGCGGGGTATTCCGTATCTTAAATATCCTCCGGTTTCCTGAAATTTTTCAAAAATAGTAACGTTATATCCCCTTAAAGCAAGATGATAGGCTGCCGATAATCCTGCTGGTCCGCTTCCTATTATTGCAATTTTTTCTTTTCTTGCTACTTCCGTTAATTTTTTATACTGAAGATTATTCTTTATTCCGTAATCTCCTACAAACATTTCTATAGCGTTAATCGCTACAGGCGCATCTTTTTCTTTTCTATTGCATGCGTCCTCGCACGGATGAGGACATACTCTTCCTGTAGTCGAAGGAAGCGGATTCGACTCGGTCAGCATATAAAATGCCAGTTTTAAAGAGTCGTCTATCGGACGTTCGTATGACTCGCTCTGCGCTATAAGCTGAATATAATCCCTAACCTTAGTTCCGTTTGGACAAGTATCCATGCACGGCGGTTTTTTTTCGACGTATTTAGGCCTGTACGGCGACTGAGACATTCCTCCGCCCGTACTCGCCGCAATTTTTGCAGGTTTTTTCGGTTTTTTTAATTCAAGCATAATTTTTCCTTATTTTATTATTCGACGGGACTACAAAAATGTTATTTCTGCAGTCCCTTTTTTTATTATTAATTATTTACTTGTTACTTGTTCTCGGGAACCGTTAAGAAACTGCCTCCTGCATATCCGTAAACAAGCTTTTCTTCGTCCATTAAGTCTTTTAATGCCGCTTTAATATCGTCTTTAGTTAATCCTTCGCTGGCAAATTCTTTTTCCATTTCCTTAACTATATCTATCGGCTTGAACCTTTTTTTTCCTACATACTCCGTAACAAGCCCTAAGATTTTATCTTCGACTTTCTTTTTAGTTTCGTCAGTCATGATTATAAGCTCCCAGTAACTAAATATTAGTTTTAATTTGTAATTTTCTCTAAAAATTATAGTCTTGCATGCGAAGAGTAATTCATAGTTGTTTCCGCAAGTCTGAAATCGTCGATATGATATTTCGTGAACGGGAATCCGGTAAGCTTAAAGAATCTAGGCCAGCCTATCCTGTCTATCCATTCGCCGACTCTTTCGCCTGGTTCCGCGCCTTTTTTATATTCGTTAAGAATCGTTTTGACGGCGTTTACTACTCCCGGCCATCTCGGAGGATCGTTGGGAATAAACGGTATAGCCAATTTAGAGAAAGTCGGTTTCGTTCTGGCATTTGAAACTTTTCCGCCGACCCATATCGATAAACCGTCGTTTTCGGCATTAGCTATAGGCATAGCCGGACAGACGGTATAACAGCTTCCGCAGAACACGCAGGTTTCTTCGTTTACTTTTACGCCCGGTTTGCCGTCAACCGTATCAGGCCTAATAGAATTTGTAGGGCATGCGGCGATAGTGCTTGGTATTTCGCAAAGATTTCTGAGTCTTTCCGCATCTATTCTCGGCGGTTTTCTGTGCGTTCCTACTATTGCTATATCCGAAGAAGAAACAGAACCGCACATATTTAAACAGCAGGCAAATGCTATTCTGACTTTCGACGGAAGTTTGTCTTCTACGAAATATTCATACAATTCGTCCATTACCGATTTGACGACGCCCGATGCATCGCTTGCCGAAGTATGGCAATGAATCCACCCTTGTGTGTGGACTATGTTTGCAACTATGTTGCCTATACCGCCGACGTTATAGCCCATTGCAGCAATATCTTTCTTGAGGGGTTCTACGTTTTTTTCGTCTTCTATTAAAAATTCAACATTATTTCTTGTGGTAAATCTTAAGTGTCCGCCGCAGTATTTATCGGCGATATCGCAAATATCCCTGACAAAACTGCCGCTGACTAATCTCGGCGAACCCATTCTCACCGTATATAGTTTATCGCCGCTTTCAGCCACGTGTACCATAGTGCCGGGATCTATAATCTCATGATAAGCCCATTTGCCGTAATTATTTTTTATCATCGGCGACAAATATTCGTTGTAATCATGGGGTCCAATATCGGTAAGTCTTTTCTTTTTAACTTCTTCTGCCATATTAACCTCCAAATTTATATGTAATGCTATAAGTTATTATTATGATATTTTAATTTTAAGACTATTCTTCTTCATCTTCGGTAAATTTAATAAACGGATTGCTTCTCGGATGCTCGACCATTTCGGGAATAGGCTCCAATCCAATTCCTTCCAAGAAAGTATTTAATCCCACCCTTCCTATAAGCTCTCCTATTCTTTCTCTGCTGACTCCGTATTCATCCCAGAATTCCCACATATTGGAAATTAATGATTTTAACCATTCATAATCGTTCTTTGCATCTTCGTTTACGTCGTAAAAAGGAACAAGCATCATGCCCATTCTCGGACCGGTAACCAAAGGTGCTTTTGCTCCTATTAAAATAGAGCATCCTCTTTCATCGCCTGCTTTAAGCGCTTTAGGCAGTTCATTTATGCAGTGCATGCATTTAACACAGTTTTCATCGTCGATAACGAGGTTTTCGCTTTCAAACCACATGCATTTGGTTGGGCATTTATCCAAAACATATTTCTGAACGTTAAATTTTTTGGCATAATTTTTAACTTCGTCTTGATTGATTTTTATTTTATCTTTCCATGTTCCTATAAAAGCAAGGTCCGATCTTGCGGCTGAAGCTACGCAATCGTTGGCGCATCCGGAAAATTTAAACTTAAATTTATAGTTAAATGCAGGTCTGTGAAGTTCGTCCAAATATTCTTCCGTTAAATGACGGCAGATTTTCATAGTATCGTAATTTGCAAATTCGCATCTTGCCTGTCCTGCGCAACATGAAGGAGTTCTTAAATCTGAACCGCTTCCGCCGAGATCGAAGCCAAGTTCTGCTACTGCCTGGAAAACATCTTCTGCTTCCACCTGAGACATTCCAAGTATCTGAATATTTCCGGTCGCCCCGTGAAAGTTTAATAATCCCCCTGCATGCTTTTCTGAAATATCGGCTAATTTTCTAAGAAAATCCGTATTATAGAAAAAACCTGCGGAAGGTATAATTCTCATGGAATGACATTCTTTTATTCCAGGATATTTTTCGGGGAATTCGCTGAACCTGCCGACCATTCCTGCGCCGTATCCTTTAACGCCGGCCATACCGCCGTGTTTCCAATGATTTACTTTGTCGCGGTAAGATTCTTCAACCTGACCCAGAAGGTCTTCCGTTCTTTCGCTTTTCTCAGCCGCTCTTTCTATTTCCTTGACAAAACTTATCCACTTCCCTTTTTTAAGTTCATCAAGAAGCGGAGTCTGGTGCTTTTTACCCATAGTAAAGCCTCCTTATTTAATGAAAAAATAAAATTAGATTAAATATAATGCCGCCATATTTATATGCATTATTTTTTAAATGAATTAAAACTAAAACATAGTTGCAATTTTTATTTATACAACTTTATCGCTATATTTGTCAATAAAAAAATTACTTTTTAAAAAAAATAAACGTTATTTTATTTTTTCTTCATTCCTGCTTTTGTCCGTTTTATAAAAGCAATCCAGTTTTTAAACCAGCCGGGCGAAGACGGAGAATACATATGGGTGTAACCTGCCAAAAGATTCTTATATGTTATTCCGTCAGAGAAGCCGTCCACTCCGTAGCCTTTTTTCATTTTAAATATAAATTGATAGTTATTTTGAGGGATTTCTAAAAAAGAATGGTGAAATTCGTGTCCTTTTATTAATTTTATTTTATCCAACCATCGGCTTTCTTTTTCTTTTCCGTATGAATAAGGCGTCAATTTCGTGTATCCGTGACCCTTTGGTTTTTTGGTAAGTTTTACGTCTGCTTCGATAACCCCCACCATTTCGTTAAGAACGTTTTCGTAAGCAATGCTTTTACAAAGATACATGAGTCCGCCGCATTCTGCATAAACGGGAAGACCTTCTTCTATTTTTTGTTTTATCTCATTTCTTATAGATTTATTATCCTGAAGTTCTTTTGAAAATATTTCGGGAAATCCGCCGCCTATATATAATGCGTCGATATCAGGCAAATACTTATCGGAGATTGGAGAAAATTTAATCAATTCGCATCCCAGATTTTCAAGAGCTTCTAAATTTTCGTTATAATAAAAATTAAAAGCGTTATCGAAAGCAAGTCCTATTTTTATTAAGCCGTTTCGCCTATTTTTTTCTTTATCGGCATTATTAATTAATTTTATTACATATTTCTTTTGATCTTTAGTATAATTTTTGTCGGCGGCCTTAGAAATTTTTATTATACCTTCCAAGTCAACATAGTCGGCAATTATATTTGCGGTTTTATCTACTAAATTTTCTATTTCCAGTCCCGACATCGTAGATAAAAGCCCAAGGTGTCTTTGCTTTATAGAAAATTCGGAATTATTAATTATGCTGCCGAAAATTTTTAAATCCGTATAATGTTTTATAACTTTTAGTAAATTCTTTTCGTGTCTTTGACTATGAACTTTATTAAGAATAATGCCTTTTATATCTACGTTTTTATCGAATTCTTTATATCCTAATATTAAAGGAACAACCCCTCTGTTCAATTCTCCTGCGTCTATAATAAGTATAACCGGAAGTCCCAGCAGTTTAGACATTGAGGCGTTGGAAGATTTTCCTAACATATCTATAGAATCGTGCAAACCATGATTGCCTTCAACTATTGAAATATCGGAGCTTAAAGAATATTTTAAAAAGTGATTTCTGATTTTATCTTCGGACATAAAATAAAAATCCAGATTATACGTCCTGTTTCTCGAAGCTATATTAAGCCACATCGGATCGATAAAATCCGGACCTTTTTTGAACGTCTGTACGGAAAACCCCCTGTTGCTCAACAAACGCGACAGAGCTATTGAAATAGTAGTTTTCCCCGAATTTCTTTTAGCGGCCGAAATGTAAATTCCGTTAATAATATTTATGTTATTCTTTTTATATTTTCGGTTATTTTCAACGTTAATCATCCTGCTTCCTGAGTTCCGTAATTTTTGAAATCAAATTTATTTTATATGCGGAAAGTTTTTTTCCTTGAGCTTCCGCCTCTTCCTTTCTATGTTCAACGGAATATATCCTTTCGACGCCAAGAATGAACAGCGCAAATTCATATTCGGCGGATTTGTCTTTATCGAAATAGTGCTGATGAAAAGCAAATTCATCGTCTTCTTCTATTATTTTGCTTATATAAAACGCTTCGAGTTTAGCCTGCAAAGGAAGTCCGTCGAAATATTTTAGGAGTTCGAGTATGAACTCTTTATTGAGTTTGGTGATTTTCGTAATAAAATCTACGTCGTAGTTAAATTTCATATAGGCGGCGGAGTAAATGGCGGAGAGAGAGGGATTCGAACCCCCGGTAAGCTTTCGCCTACAATTGATTTCGAGTCAATCGCCTTCAACCGGACTCGGCCATCTCTCCGTGTAAAAAAAATATTAATATATCTAACTTTATTATTTATTTTTAGTTGTATTATTCTTATTCTTATTTAATTTATTAAATTCGTACGTAAGATATCCCCTGGGCATCTCGCCGGTAATATGCGCTACGATATAGCCTTTTCTGTTTATAAGAAAAGACTGCGGAATTTCATC
>DAHVNW010000046.1 GCA_027319095.1 bacterium
ACCCCATATTTCATTAAAAAGTCTTTTGTTATCCATATTTACCCTCTATGCTTGAGTATTTCTTTTAGTAGAAGCTCCAGGCGCTATTCCCCCTGCGGACGTTCCGCCTTGCTCTTTTATTGAATTAGTAGCTTCCTGCACTCCTTTTTTCAAACCGTCTTTGACCATATCGGCAGGAATGGAAGCTCCTCCCGTCGCTATCGCCTTTAATGCTTCTTGTATTTTCTTTTGACTTTCCTTAGAATCTTTGCTATCTTTTGCTCCTTTAATTTTTCCCATAGCGCCGTGGGTATGTTCTCCGCCGCCGTTCATGCCGAATATCTTATGAATTAAAAAAGGTCCGGCAAGAAGCAGAATAATCATAACGACGACAAGAGACAAAGCTACAAGCAAACTTATACCGGTAACCGTGCTTAACAAACCTGCGTTGGCCAGTGAATTTTCGACTACGGTATTAAATATTACATCCATAAGTCCAATGCCTATACCCCACGTCGAAACTTCTACGAACCACTTAAACCAAGACTGCAAAGGTTTAACTCCTTCGCTGTATTCACCCATCCATAAACCAAGGGCTATAGGAAAAATTGAAAATAAGACTCCAAGAATTAACAACTGAAAAATATATATGACAAAATAAAATACTGCGTAAATAAGATATACGATAAACAAAATAATCATGAATATGAATTCTAAAATTGCCGTAGCAGCATATGCGGCCAGTTTATCCCAAGTGAACGGATCATACCATTCAAATCCGCTTCCTTTACTTCCATGAATAGTATTCAGAGCATTTTTTACTACTGTTTCTATTCCTGTTACGCCAGATGAGGTAGTAAGCGAATTCCATATATAATTCTGCATATTGTCTACCATAGTTAAATACTGATTAAAGAAAATGCCTTTGGACCAGACGTATAAAAACACTAATGCAAATATAAACCTGGCAAACAGTTGCCAGTAAGAACTATTTTTGTTTTCGGCGCCTACGGCCAGTCTGTATAAATTCATATACATATTATAAATAAACCCGAAAATTATCAGTGAAGCACCTAACCCGAACAGCCATCCTTCAAGGCTGGAATTGTCTAAAATGTCTTCAGGGATTTTTTGAATTTCAAGTCCGTTGATGGCGTGCGGAATATAAAACATCTTCGGCAGGCTCATTTTTGCCTGCGCTGGAATACTCGGCGGACAGCCTTTAGTATTAGTGCAGGCATTAGGTCCGCAACCCTTAGTGACATTGGCGCAAGCGGTAGTAGTCGTTTTTCCTGTTTTTGAGCTCCCGTTCTTAGTTGCCGGAGGAGACGTTTTCGACTTCGGTGGCCGATAGTAATTAGGCGCGTTAGGGTTTGTATCTTGCGGAGAACCCATAGCATAAGCGGAAACATTACTAAAAAACAAAGAAAATATGATTATAATAGAAAATAATTTTTTCATGTTAGTAATACCAGCCGTTACTTATCATTTCTTTTATAGGATCGTGCGATTTCCCGACTATCGGAACTTTCTTATTATTAATTGCTTTAGCTGCTTTAGCTTGATTTGTCAAAGCTATTTGGTCAGTAAGCGCTCCAGTGGCTTTTAACTGCTCGGCATTTTCTTCAGCAAGCATTTTTAAAAGTTCTACTTGCTGTAAATCATAAGAACCGCTGACGTTAGAAACAGAACTCGAAAATCCGGAACCTTCCGCAATTTCGGCGTTACCGTTAGCTATGCCGTTTGTTCCGGCGATGAGCATATTTTTATTAAGTTCGGAATTTACCGCTTCAGTGTAGCTTTCGTAACATTTATCTGGAGATTTAACAATGCCGGAAGCAACTTCGTCATAGCATAAGTTACTTGTAGGAGATATAGAAACGTTTCCGCCGAGTCCGTTTTCCGATATGCTCGAAAAATTATTTACGCCGTTAATAAGAGAAGTTTGATTAGACGAGCTTCCGGATAAAACGTCGGAAACTCCGGCACCGGAAATTCCCGCTTGTCCGCCTAAATCCGAATATGTTCCCTGCAGTTCCTCTATATTTGCGTTAATAGAGTCGTCGGTGCATTGTTCAGCTGCAACTGAACCCATAATGCCTTGTCCTCCGCTGCAGTTGTTAAGCGTTATACCTTGCGACAACATAGAATTCCTTGCATTAGTTATATCGCCTTCGGCGTTATAGACATCCGTTACTGCGTTAGTAGCTGCGTTGACGGCAGATTGAACTTTTGAAAGCGCTACTTGAAGTTTTGCTATGCTTGTCATAGCTTTACCTATACCGGTAAGCGCTTTAGCTTTTGACATCATGCTTTGAAAACCTTGATTTATAGAAGTAGCCAGACCGAACGGTCCTGGCGTCGCAGCAAGTGGAGTAACAGCTTCTAAAGCTTGACCCGCTGATTCCATTGCACTGCCGGCGTCCCCTATTGCACTTGCGGCGTTAACCACGCCGGAAATTGACGGTACGACAAATGCGTAAGCGTTTCTTGTATTAGCAAGCGATAAAGTATAAAATGCAGTAAAAAAAATAATCATCATAATAATAAAAGTTTTTTTAAGGATTTTCATTTTTTTGCCTCCTTATAAAAATTTGATTAATAATATATAAAAAACTATAGCTCCGACAATAACAAACCATGTTTTTAAACTTAATTCTCTTTGAAACTGTTTGCTATCGTCCATCATCGATTTAATAAATTTTTTATTATCCTGAAAAAGATTTTGGATAAATAATTTGTCTCCATCCGTTAAACCTTCTTCAATTCCGGAAATATTTTTTAGATTATCATTTATAAATTTACTAAGAGAGTTTTTGAATTCTATATTTTGATTTTTTAAATCTTTTATCTCTTGAGCCAATGTCTCAAATCCTTCTTTACCTTCGTCTAATTTTTTTTCCCATTCTTTTAAAAAGGAAAGGTCTGTTTTATCATTTTCTTTAGTTTTATAAACGTATTGTTTTAATAAATTATTTACGAGTTTTGATTTATTTTCTTCACGTCCTATTTTATCTATTAGGTCGCCGTCTATTCTAAAAGTTATATGTTTTTTTTCCATAAAAAATTCCTTTTAAAAAATGTGCCACGTGTGCCACAAAAACGTGCTATTTTGTTAATACATCGCAAATTCACTAAATTAGCATATCTACGACCTACTGTGCCACATTGTGCCACAAATAAGCCCTGTATTTATGCGGCTTTCACATACTCGGTGTGCGGGGGTGTGAAAGCATAGGTGCTGTAAATTTAATAAGTAAAATTATCAACAAAATACCTTAAAATAATTTAATAAAATATGCGAAGCACTCTATATAAAAGTTTTTGTTTTTAATCTAACAAAATGTATTTATTCTATATAAAAGTTTCATTATAATTAAAATCGTTTTTCACTATATCGTTTTTTATTTTTTAAAATAAATCCCGCGAAGCGACACTTTCTAATTAACCGTTATTGCTAAAACCTAAAATGCTTCTGGTGCTGAACATGTTTTATCCCCGCAGGTTCGATTTTTTGTTTTACCGGTTCAATCTTTTTTTCTAAATCCGGATTATTTTTTTCGCCTTTTCCTTTGCCGTAATTTATTTTTTCGGCAGTCATACTGTCTATTTGTTTATCCTCTTTTTTAGCCGTTTTAAATAAAGTTTCTTTATCGGTCGTAAAAATTTCTACGTTTAATCTTGCCCTTGAAACTTCCACGTACATTTCGTTTTTAGTCGTTCTATCTGCATACATAATGGCTTCATTTTTTGTGCCTCCCTGCGATTTAAAGGACGTTAAAGCATATGCATGCGTGAAGTAATTATAATTTGCGGTATTAAAACTTATAATCTCTTCCGGTTCATTCCGATTAGCAATATTAACGTCTAATTTATAATTCCCGCCGCCTAGAGCTTCGATATTTTTAATGTGTCCGGTTTTGCTGTTTCTTACGCCAAGTACGTAATCGTTCTGCAAAAAAACTATTTTATCGTTTACGGCAAAATCCCTGTCGGCTTCTACATATACTTTATTGCTTTTATTTGCCTGCATATTTATCTCTTTGCCCGAATAAACATTTACAGCGCCAATTAATCGATTTTCCTTATCCACGTTTTTAACTTCGTAAGCGTGTTTGCCTTTAACGACTATATCTCCAGATTCATAATTCCAAACGTGATTTTTGTCTTCATCGCCTATATTCTTGGATTCTCTGACTCTTATTTTAACTTCTTCTTTATTGACTTTGCCCAAGTCTTTTAGCTTTTCCCTTGCGATTCTGTTAAGTTCGACTCTATCCTTATTTTTAGCGGTAAGCATAAACATGTTGTCTATATCTTCGGCCGAAACAAATTTATCGGTCATTTTTTGGAATAATTCGTCTTTGTCTTTTATCTCGTGAATTTTTTGTTTTTCGTCAAACATCTTCAGCCCTTCGTTTATATGACCGTCCGCTATGGTTCTTACCGCCTCTTTTAAGAACGGATCTTTTTGTCTGATAGATTCTTTTAGTTCAATAATCGTTACGTCGTTTGATTTTTGCATTTTTTCAAACATTCCGCCCGCACCTATGGATTTTATCTGCTTTTTATCGCCTAGCAGCACTGACCTTGCATTTTCTTCTTTGGCTATGGCCGTAACCTCGTCCAATTTCGGAGTTGAAATCATGCTTGATTCATCCATTATATAAATCCTTTTTCCGGCAGTATCTTCAAACTCTTTTTTGATTTTGCCTTCAAGAACGAATTTTTCGACTGTTTTCGTAGATTCTATTCCGCCCTGCTTGGCAATTTCTTCTACGGCAACGGCAGTAGTAGATAATCCTACTATCTGTATCTGCCTTTTTTCCGAAATATCTTTAAACGCTTTTAATAAGGTAGTTTTTCCGGTTCCTGCGTCTCCTTGTATGACTATAAAACCGTTTTTTGACGTAAGCAAGGCTTCAAGAGCTCTTTTCTGGTCGTTAGTAAATTTAAATTCTTTACCTTCAATTTTAAATTTTTCGTTCATCATGTTTTCGTAGTCGTTAATTTCCTTTATTGCTGAGTTTTTTTTTACTATTTCCTCGAATTTTCCTGAACTCTCTTTTGCCCTGAATATAATATTTTTCTCGGACCTTCTTATTTCCTTAGTCGTGTATGCGTCATGGCCTATTTTTATAAACTCTTTATGTTTAATCATATCCTTAATCGCTTTTTCTATCGGTTTTTCCGCATATCCTTCTTCGTTGAAAATTAGATTTTCGCTTATTAAATACTGCTTGGCATAAGATTTTAAAGCTAAATCGGAAAAATAACTTTTATTTTCCGTTAATTTTCTGCCGGCTGTTTCTACTGCTTTTTTAATTTCGTCTTCGGTTGCTAGCCTTGCAGGTTTTATGAAATTTGCATTTATTTCCTGCTGCGGACTTTCTTTTATCCATATTTCCCTTAGTTCTTCGAGAGTTTTAAGATTATCTTTTTTGTTTCTCGTGGAAAGATTCGCCATTTCTTTAAGTTCCGCGTCAGACTTATCCGGCATTTCTTTTTTTAATTTTTGAAATTCCGATTCTATTTCCTTGGATCTCTTCGAGAAAGTCTCTATAGTAGATTCCTCTATTCCGTCAAGTTCGAAGAAAAAGTTTTTGTAATCTGTGATATTTATCTTAATACCGGTTTCCATAAGTCCATTAGCAAGAGATTCGCGATACATTTTCCCTATTTCTATTTGAAGATTTAAGACGTCGCCCCAGTCTATCGAATATTCTTTTCCGTTTACGAAAACCCTGTTGGCCACGACGACGTGATTATGCAAATTAGGATCGCCTGCCCTGGACGAATGTTCCATAAATGCCGCCCATTCAATTTTTTCAGGATATACATATTCGAATTTTCTTCCTTTGCCGCTGCCGTGTGAAAGTCTGGTCGGTATAACGTGCTGTTCGACGTATTGCATGGTTGAACATACAGCATTTTGATGTATTTCAAGAAGTTTCCTCCTTAATTCTTCATTTTGCGTTACCTCTGTTACAACCGAAAAAGATTTAGGAGCTGTAAAAGTAAAATCTCTTGCCGAAATTTCTTTATCCGGAAGCCACGCTTTAAAAAGTTCTTCCGTAACGGTCTCTCCTGTTAATTTATTGCCTCTACCGCCAAAAAAAGACTCAGGTTGCTTAACGATGTATCCTTTTTCCTCTTCTTTGAAGAAATATCCTATTGCCTGTTCTTTATTATATTTTTCGGTCGTAAACATTATTAATTCCTTATTAAATTAGCTTATTTTTTATTACTCAAATCCGCGTCATTACTGCCTTTGTCCGAAAACGAAACGATTTCGTTTTCGGTGGTTTTAAATAGGTTTTATTTTTTTTTCTAATTCATGCGAATAACGAATACTTCCAATTTTTCTTCTAAATTTGTTTGCCGTTGCTTTAGTGTCTAGTATTAGTGTTAGCAGTTCGTCTAAGTTTGCTTCGTCAGCCAAGCCGTCATCACATAATTTTACGAAGTCGCAATTTAGGTTCTTTGATTCTTCTTTAATTTCATCGATGTTCATAATAATAAGTTTTTTTATTAATTCCTTTTTTTCTTTTTGCATTTTTTACTCTCCTTTAATTTTTAGAATTTTATTTTTAGTGTCCGAAATTCGGACACTTCGTTCTAACCAGCTTCCTAACTGAGTTTCCAGTCATGCTGCGTTTTTTATATTTGCTTCTTCTTTATTTTTATTAATTTCGTGTAGGATAATTGTGATTATATTATCTTTAACCGTTATTTCGAGAGATAGTATATCGGCCAACATCGAATTTAAGTTTTCGATAATTAAAGCCGGTTTTTGCTCTTCAGGAATATCTGCCGCATGAGCAATATTTTTAATTATTGCGAAGTATTCGACCACAGATCCAAAAAGTTCTTTAATCTCATAAAAACTGGATTTCAGAAAATCTTCCGATTCGTCTGTTTCTTTTTTTATGCTTCTTTTTTCTTTTACTTCTTTTATTCCTTTTTCGGTTTTTAGCAAGTAATTTTTGATTGCTCCCTCTAATTCAGGGTTGTCAAGTGTGTTAATAATTTTTGATACTGATGAATTAAAATATATTTCGTTTGTCTTTATAATGTCGCTTGCCACTGCATTTATCAGAAAAATTGATTTTATTGTGGTTGTCGTATTTTTCCTGTTTTCTTTGATATCTTTTTTTATGCTGTCTAAATTTTCCTTGATTAATTTGATAAGGTTATCGATATCAGATTTAAAATGTCTGAATGATTCTTGCGTTTTCATTTTTTATACCCCCTTTTAGAATTAATTATGTTTTATTTTTTTTGAAGCGGAAAATTTTAAAATTTTTCCGCTTTGTATTTAAATATGTATTTAAATATGTATTTAATACGCACCAAATTTTATCGTTTATATGCTACACGCTATCGTTTATATGCTACACGCTATCGTTTATATGCTACACGCTAACCCTTTTTATCGTTTATATGCTACACGCTAATATTTTTATTTGTTTGAAGAATATAACCATTTTCTATTGTAATTCCGATATCATTCAATTTATTTTTGTCGCTTAGTATTTCTCTTCTTCTGTTTCTTAACTCTTCATTAGTTATTTGTCCAGTTACATTAGTGATTATTGTATCTATTTTCCATTTGTTGGTTTTTGGACCTGAATTTTTTGAGTTAGATAAAATAAAACGAACCACGGCCTGCGTTATTCCATGACGTAAAGCAGCAATAGGTTGCGGGTCGTAGTCTATCCATATATCTTTTTGAACCAATTTACAAAAAGCTTTACCGAGGTCCACTCTCCATATGGGCCGTTCTCCGCCGCCGAAAGGATTACGTTTTGTTATATAGCTTCCATCTGATTTTTTTGCAAAATCAATATTGTCGATAAGTCCGCCTATACACTGCAAGTTCGGCGGTTCGATTATCTCAATCACGGCGGCACGTAAATCAGATAATATGTTCTTAAGATTTATTTGTCTTGACCTGCGCCGAATTTTTGCCGGATCAACTAATAACTTAATTCTGCCGTCTTCCATTTCATAATCATAAGGGGTCCGCTCCTCAAATTCGTGACAAATAGCCTCGAAGACATCGGCATGTTGTTGCCCTAGCCTTGCCTTTATTCTAATTTTGCCCCATTTAGTTTCTATGGTTGTATTGATTAGTTCAGGTCGACGTGTGGGCTGGAATATTCCGATTTTATGTTCCCTTCCTGTCGCCGTCGGTAGGCTTATGTTATGTCCACATGACCGCTTCTCTTTTTTTTCTGTTTTCATAATTTTTTTCTTCTTTTTTATGATTAATGTTTATGTGGTTATATCTGCCATTATTATTGTCATACACATATAGAACATCTTGCGTATCTTCGCCTATTCGGGACATTTTAGCTGGGTGTAATAATATGTATTTCCGCATACTTTCTCCAATTTTTTTACGTCCTAGGGACCATTTATTTTCTTTTTTTTCGTTCTCGTCTGCAAAGAGCATAGCATATATATAATCGCTATCATACTGGATATTGCCGTCTTCTTTCATAGATTTTAAAAATGTTATGTCATCGAAACTCGCTAACTGTCTTAATTCTCCTATTCCCTGATTATTCAATGCAGACAAAAAACAAAAACAAACATCTTGATTAGATCTTATCTTGTCGAGTTTTGTGTATATATGATTTGTATATTTTTTAAGGAAGTCTGAAGGTCTTGTATCATTAGCCTGCATACGGCGCGCAAACATCTGTAGGTAGTCAATTACAACCAATATCTTTTTATTTTTGAATTTTTCAATTTCGGCAGTTATATCGGCAATATCCGGATTATGTAATGCATAAAGATTTTCGTTGTTTATATTTTTCTTTTTTAATCTAATTCCAAATTCGTTGATTCCTCCTTCGAATATGCAATAAATACTTATGCAGTCGTCTTGTATAGCATGAATATCCGCAATTTCAAGTGCGAATTCGGTTTTTCCGGCCGATGTTGCGCCGGCAATAGTGAATATAGCTCCGTATTGAACTTTTACGCCGAATATATTTTTTTCGTTGATTGGTTGGATGTTTTGGACTAATTCGCTGGTTTTAATTACTTCTTTTTTTGTTATATATAATCTTTGCAACGAATTAATGAAGTCTTCATAATCGACTTTATTCTCCCTAAAATCGTTAATTAGTGATGTTATTTGACGTTTAGCGGAATTATCTTTTATATCTTGAACATATTTGTCTATATTCACCAACCCACTAGGAAGATCCATTAGTTCAAGAACATAATCTTCGTATTCAGTCCCCACAAAGCTTGTAAGGTCTATTGTTTTTTTGGAATTATAGTTTTTTTTAATTACTGCGAAAATTTCTTGGTTCCGTGAGTCGTAAAAGTCTGCGGGCTTGAGTATTGCGGCTTGGTTCATGGTAGTATTATCAATTATAATTGCCGCCAATAATGCCTGCTCCGCCATTATGTTAGCCGGAGCAGGTTGTTGCAGTTGGATAGTATTAGTATTAGCTTTAAATTGCATTTGTTTATACCATTAAGTTTATTTAACTAACTTTAAATTATTTTAAATTATTTTATTTATACTTGTAATTTGTTATTGTTGTAGTTTTTGAATGTTTTTAAGTTTTTAATTTTTATAAAAAAATCTCTTTGTTACTTTGGCGTTACAATGTAACGTTTTTTGATTTTCAAAATTAATTGGTTTGTTTTTTTGCCTTTCTCTATATTCTCTTACGCGCTTAGCGCTATCGGATTCTGTGCCAATTAGTGAAAGCATATCTGGAAGTAAATATTCATTCTCGTTTTCTATTTGTTCTATGAGTTTATTTGCTCGCATAAATTCAATTGTTACCGTAACATTGTCCGTGTCTTCATCAAATATTAAAGCTAATTCTTCGGCTAGTGTTTTTTCTATGTGCTGGAAAATTATATATCCGTTATTTTTTACCGATAATAGTAATATTTTTAAATAAATGATTGTGTATGTGTCGCCGCCGGCTATCTTGCGTAGCTTTTTTATGTAAGGTTGCGAAAAAAAATCTTCCTTTAATTTTATCCAGTAGTATTTTTTTTTCATTTTTAATTTTTTTGTTTTTTTGTTTTGTTTATTAGGTTTTCGATCTCTTCCACGGAAAATAAATACCTTTTTCCAAACATCTTAAACGGTATTAAATCTTGTTTAATATAATTATATAATTTAGATTTACTGCAGTTCAGCAGTTTGGCTGTATCGTTTAGATTTATGTATTTTTGCATTTTTCCTCCTTTATTTTTATTTGTTATATTATATAATATACTAACTGAATTAGTTAGTCAATATCTTTTTTAAATATATTTAAACATTATTGATTTGTAATTAATAAAATGTTATAAAGAATCATACTTTTAAATTTAATTTTAAATTTCTATGGCAAAAAGACAGACAACAGAAAAAGAAGAAGAATTTTATAAAAACTTAGGGAAGAAAATAAAAAAACTTAGGGAAGAAAAAGGTATCAGTCAAAAAAGTCTTGCCGATTTTTTAAAAACGAGCCAACAAATTTTGACTTTCTATGAAAAAGGGAGCGTTCATATACCTATCTATATTGCTTATAAAATTGCTGATTTCTTAGGTGTTTCAATTAACTATTTATTATCGGAACCTGGAAGTATTCAGGA
>DAHVNW010000047.1 GCA_027319095.1 bacterium
AGAATTGCCTAATCCCGATAATCTTTTGCGTTACGCCGATCAGGCATTATACGAGAGCAAAAATAAAAAGTCCGACCGCTTAAAATATTACGCTTTTTATGGAGAAATATTACAATAAATTATTATATTTTTTCATAGGATACTGCATAGGATAGATTGTATAGGATTTATAGGATTTTATAAACAGCGTATTTGTTTATGTTTCTTGCTTATTCTTAAATTATCTTGATACTATGTATGAAAATCCTATACAGTTAATTTCGTTGCCAATAACTGGTGGAGCTGATCGGGGTCGAACCGACGACCTCTTGCATGCCATGCAAGCGCTCTGCCAACTGAGCTACAGCCCCTTTCCGTTTTGCTTATGATACAATAATACTATATCATCATATTTTAAGTCAATCATTAATTATCGATTCTGATAATGCAATAAAATTAATATAAAAATAGGAATATTGATATAGTATATTGCAGGATTAAGGTATCGACCGTCGAGACAAAATAGAAATGCCGCAATTGTCGATACGATTCAGCAATAAAATTCAGAAATTAAAATTTAGCCGGCTATACTGCCGCCATAACCGCTGCCAACTTTGTTGTTAAAATGACAACTAATAATTTAATTCGATGTTTTATCGTACTATATAATAAAAAGAAATTTTATACTTTGGTATCACTTGCGTACACATAAAATACTAAAGGTAAGACAATGCCGCATTCAATATTATATTAATGGCATAATAATTGCGTTTTAATATATATAATATATTTATATATTTATTTAGATTTAGAAGGGAGAGTGGCCATGGCGTTTAAATAAACTATAAGATAAAAATAATATAGTGTGATAAATTAACATATTTCCGTTAAATTGCAGGTATTAAATATAAAAATAATAAAATTCAGAATATTCAATTAAAAAAGGAGGCAGGTATAGATTATGACCGGCAAACCTAAAATAAGCATGTATTGGGCGGCTTCATGCGGCGGGTGCGAGATTGCCCTTGTAAATATAAACGAAAAAATAATGGACGTAGACGCGAACTTCGATTTTATGTTCTGCCCCTGTCTTTTAGACACTAAGAAGCGCGATATAAAAGAACTGCCGGACGAAAGCATATTTATAACATTTTTTAACGGAGGAATAAGGACGGAAGAAAACGAAGAGATGGCCCGCCTGTTAAGAAAGAAATCCAAGATATTAATTGCATTCGGTTCCTGCGCCTGCGAGGGATGCGTTCCCGGTCTTGCAAACCTGTCTGCCAAAGACGAACTTTTTAAAACGGTTTATCTCGATAATCCATCTATAGACAATCCTCTTGAAATTTTGCCCGTGTCGGAGTTCGACGCTCCTGAAGGAAGACTTGAAATTCCCCGTTTTTACGACACGCTAAGGACGCTTTCGCAGGTTGTCGAAGTAGATTATTTTTTACCGGGCTGTCCGCCCGAACCTAAGCAGATTTGGAACGTTATCGAACTCGTTATATCCGGCGCGCCCCTTCCTCCAAAAAAATCTGTGATAGGCGCGGGGTCGTCTTCCGTGTGCGCGGAATGCGAAAGAGAAAAATCGGAAAAAAAGATAGAAAGATTTTTCAGGAATTACGAAATAATTCCTGAAAAAGAAAAATGTCTTTTAGAGCAGGGACTTATCTGTATGGGTATCGCGACGAGGGACGGCTGCGGCGCCCTATGCCCTAAAGTCAATATGCCGTGCACCGGATGTTACGGTCCTCCCGAGGGAGTGCTTGACCAGGGGGCAAAAATGGTATCCGCTCTTGGGTCGATAATGGATATAGATGCGATAAAAGGGCTGGATGACGAAAAAATAATAGAAAAAATTAACAGGACTATAGAATCTATTCCCGACCCTTCAGGGTTGTTTTATAAATACAGTCTTGCGGACTCTATTTTAAAAAGGAGGGCGGCTCCATGAGAAAAATATCTATAGACCCCGTTACGCGATTGGAAGGGCACGGCAAAATAGATATATTTTTGAATGACGAAGGAAACGTCGAAAACGTGTATTTTATTGTTCCGGAATTAAGGGGGTTCGAGCAGTTTTGCATTGGAAGGCTTGCCGAAGATATGCCTGTTTTGACTAATAGAATATGCGGGGTCTGTCCAGAAGCGCATCATATGGCATCGGTAAAAGCGTTAGACAGACTTTTCGGGGTGGAACCGCCTCCCGCAGCTAAAAAAATAAGGGAATTATTGTATATGGCATTTTACGTTACCGACCATACGACGCATTTTTATGCGCTTGGCGGACCAGATTTTATAGTCGGGCCGGATGCGCCGCCTTCGGAAAGAAACGTACTCGGCGTCATAAGGAAAGTCGGACTCGACATAGGAAAGGAAGTTATAGGAACAAGGGCGAGAAACCACCGCATAATAGAAATGATAGGGGGCAGGGGAGTGCATCTTACGGGCGGACTGCCGGGAGGCTGGAGCAAATCGCTTTCTAAAGAAGAGTTGGAGGAGATTAAATTTAATGCGAAAAAGAACATAGATTTTGCCCTTTTCAGCCTTAAAATATTCGACGACGTAGTATTAAAAAATCCGGTTTACAAAGAGCTTATAATGTCCGATGTTTATATCCATAAGACATATTATATGGGGACGGTCGACGAACATAACAGCGTTAATTTTTACGAGGGAAAAATCAGGGTTATAGACCCGGAAGGAAACGAATTCGTAAAATACGATCCCGCCGACTATACGAAGCATATCGCGGAACGGGTGGAGCCGTGGACTTATCTTAAGTATCCGTATTTAAAGAATATCGGCTGGAAAGGTTTCGTCGATGGACCGGAAAGCGGCATTTATTCATGCACACCTTTATCCAGGCTTAACGTTTCGGATAAAATTGCGACCCCTCTAGCGCAGGAAAATTTTGAAAAAATGTACGGCGCTTTAAGCGATAAAAGGGAAGACGGAAGATATAAGCCCGTTCACCACAGGCTTGCCACCCACTGGGCAAGGTTAATAGAACTGCTCTATGCTTCCGAACATATGCTGGAGCTTGCAAACGACGAGGAAACGGCTTTAAGTAACGTAAGGACGATACCCGGCGGAATACCAGCGGGCGTGGGCGCAAACGGCTCTCCTGAAGCGGTCGGCATAGGTTCAGTGGAGGCGCCGAGAGGCACGCTGACCCATCATTACGTTTCGGACGAAAAAGGCGTGATTAAAAAGGTAAATCTGATAGTTGGGACTACCAATAATTACGCCCCTATGACGATGTCAATAAAACGCGCCGCGGAAAAGCTTATAAGCAAAGGCAAGGTGGTTCGGGAGGGCTTATTAAACAGGATAGAAATGGCTTTCAGGCTTTACGACCCCTGTCTGTCCTGTTCTACGCACTCTTTGCCCGGCAAAATGCCGCTTATCGTGAAAATAAGGGATAAGAACGGGGATGCGATAAAAACGATTAAGAGAAATTCATGGGATTAAATCGGGACCAATAGAAAATAAATTATTAAAGAAATGAAAAATGCATATCCTAAATTAAATCCAAAAACCGTCGTTATAGGTATCGGCAATCCGATATTGTCCGACGACGGATTGGGTATAAAAGCCGTTAACGTTCTCAGGTCGTTTTATGCGGATAAAAGGGAAAATACCGGCGACGGTTCCTGCGTCGGTTTTATGGAATTTACAGAGGCATCTACCGGCGGAATAAACCTTATGGAACATATGGCGGGATTTCAAAGGGCGATAGTAATAGACTCTATAGTAACCGGCAGGCATAAAGCCGGTACGGTTTTTAAATTTATTTATCCCGACATTCCCTATACGAGAAATACGGTTTCGACCCACGACATGGACTTGCCCGCGGCCATTGAAATAGGAAGGTATCTGGGCATTTCTTTGCCCTCAGAGATAATTATATTTGCGGTGGAAGCAAGAGATGTGGCGAACTTTGGAGAGGTTCTGACGGAAGAAGTCGAAGCCGCTATTAAAAGCGTAGTATCGGAGATACAATTAATGCTCGGTTTCCGATGAATATGAACCAGGCATATGCAAATTATAAATTATAAAGATAATTGATATTTACTTAAATAAATAAAAAATAAAATTAACGGATAGGGGCGGATTATGAAGACGGCTGTTTATTTTTGTAACTGCGGTACGAATATATCGGATAAAATCAACCCTGAAAAAGTGCAAGATGCCGTAAAAAAGAAAAACGGAGACGTTATTTTTAAAACCTTCGATTTTTTATGTTCAGAAGAAGGGAGGGAGTTTTTGCGCAAGGATATTATGGACAATGCCGTAGATGCCGTAGTAATTCCCGCATGCTCTCCTAGAGACCACGAAAAAACCTTTATGAACGTTCTATCGGAGGCGGAAGTCAATCCATATATGATGCAGATGGTTAACATAAGGGAGCAGGTGGCATGGGTTACCGAAGACGCAGAAAAAGCCGCCGTCAAAGCCGTGCAGTATATAAACGCGGCTATATCCAGGGTTAACCTTCAGGAGCCTTTAAAAAAGAAAGAGATAGACGTATCGCCTGACGCCGTCGTAGTAGGCGCAGGTCCGGCAGGGCTTAAAGCCGCCCTAAGCTTAGCCGAAGCCGGAAGGAAAGTAACCGTGGTCGAAAAATCGCCTACTATAGGCGGTCTTCCGGTAAGATACGAAGAAATATTTCCTAATATGGAATGCGGTCCCTGCATGTTAGAGCCTATTATTGGAGAAGCCCTTCACGGAGACGCATCCGGCAATATAGAATTTTTAACGCTGTCGGAAATAGAAGACGTAGTCGGTTCTTACGGAAACTTTAACGTTAAAATCAAGCGCAGTCCGCGTTACGTCGATACGGAAAAATGCATCGGGTGCGCGGAGTGCATAGCGCCCTGTCCGGTATCGTTCAAAAATCCATTTAACTGCGGCATTAACGAAAGAAAAGCCATAGATTTTTCGTTTGCCGGCGCACTGCCTAACGTTCCTTATATAAATGCCGAATTATGCCTTAGGTTTAAGGGATTTAACGGCAATGAAAACGCGAATGTCGTTGGAAACGCTAACGGCGGTGCGGCGGGCGGTTTTTGCAGGCTTTGCGTAGATGCCTGTCCGGTGGGGGAGGAAATTTTTAAATTCGACGAAAAAGAAGAGATTATAGAAAGAAACGCAGGTGGTATTATACTGGCTGTCGGATCTGCCCTGTACGATTGCCGGAAAGTTCCTTCATTGGGTTATGGTAAAATACCGGACGTTTATAACAGCCTTGAATTCGAAAGAATTCTTGCTTCCAACGGTCCTACCGAAGGAAATATTAGAACTTTGGACGAAAAAGAACCGCGGTCTTTTGCCATAGTCCACTGCGCAGGCAGTTTGGATAAAAACCATAAAGGCTACTGCTCCGGCATATGCTGCGAATACGCCTTTAAGTTTAATCATATTATAAGAAATAAAATACCTTCGGCTAAGATATATCACCTGTATAAAGAATTAGTAGTTCCCGGAAAAGAAAGCGGCAGCCTATATAGTAAAGCGGCGGAAGATAAAAACACCGTTTTTATAAGGATAAGCGATATAAACGGAATGGCGGTTGCGGAAGAAGGCGGGAAAAAAGTTTTTTCGATTAACGACGCTTGTGTTTGCGGTTCAGGTGGAGGAAACGAAAGCAGGAAAATCGAAAGCGCGGACGACAGAGACGGCGAAAACGGCGGAAAAATATCAGTCGATGCGGTAATATTATGTCCTGCGGTAGTTCCTGCGCGAGATATCGACGGATTAGCCGGAATGCTGGAACTCGTCAGGGATAGAAACGGGTTTTTCGAAGAGCTTCACGGAAGGACGGATGCCGGGAGAAGCAAAATAAAAGGCATTTATCTTGCCGGAAGCTGCCATTCGCCAATGGATATAAAAGAGGCCATGAGCGAAGGCATGGCGGCGGCAGGATATGTTCTTTCCGGACTCGTAGCCGGGAAAAAGCTGTCAATAGACCCTATATCCGCCGTTGTTGAACAGGCAAGGTGCTCCGGATGTAAAGTATGCATCGGCGTATGTCCGTATAAGGCGATATCTTTCGACGAAGAGAAAGGAGCGTCTTTCGTAAACGAACTGCTGTGCCAGGGTTGCGGAACCTGCGCGGCCGCATGCCCGTCGTCGGCCGTAAAGGCAAACGGCTTCACCGATGCGGAGATATTCTCGGAGATAGGAATTATGCTGGCGTAAAAACAATGATGCCTGAACATAAATATAAAAATATAAAGAAGCGTAGGAGGGTGTATAATAATGCAGAATTCTAGCGCCATTAAAGAAAATATGCCGGATAATGCCGTAAATATCGGAAACGCAAAGAAAACGGAAGTTTTCGAACCCAGAATAATCGGTTTTTTATGCAACTGGTGTTCCTATGCAGGCGCGGATAAAGCAGGAGCGGCTCAAAAGCAGTATTCTCCTAACGTAAGCGTAATCAGGGTTATGTGCAGCGGACGAATAGACCCTCAGTTTATTATGGATGCTTTCCAAAAAGGAGCGGACGGAGTTATGATACTTGCCTGCCACCCCGGGGACTGCCACTATAAAGAAGGCAACTACAGGGCAGTTCAGAGACACAGGCTGCTATTAAGGCTGCTCGGACAGTTAGGAATAGAAGGGGAAAGGTGCCGTTTCGATTATGTATCCGCGGGGGAAAGCGACAGATTCGTTTCCGTAATAAACGAAACTGTCGAAGCGGTTAAAAAATTAGGTCCGTTAAAAATAAAGTAAAATCGCGATTAACAAAAATTATTATTTATTTGAATTATATATTATAATTAATTATAATTAATATAAATTTAAAATAATTAATTGCAAAAACGGAGGATTTAAAGTGCCTACGCTGACTATCGACGCAAGAGGGCTTAAATGTCCCCAGCCTGTTCTAAAAATGACGGCAGCCGCTATAAAAATGAAAGCCGGGGATACGATAGAAATCTTTGCGGACTGTTCCACTTTTGAAAACGACGTAAGAGACTGGTGCCAGAGGTCTAAAAAAATGCTTATGTGGATAAGGGAAGAGGCGGGGGCGAAAAAAGCCATGATCCAGTTTTAGTTGCCAAATTAAACAAATGAAAGAATTTAATCTAAAAAAATTTTTTTCGAAAAAAGAAAATTTCGCCTTATTGAAAAATATCGACGGTATTTCTTCAGGGTCGTTTTCCATTTTAGACGCAGCTGGCGCTTTGGCTGCAGGCGATACTCCTGCCGCAGAGAATCCTTCTTTTCCTATAAAAATAGAGGGGGAAGAAATCGGCAGAGTTATGGGAAAGCGCGGAGCGGAGGGCGCGGCGGAGGTTTTGTCTTATTCTATAAGGTCATGGTCGATACAGAGGTCGCTTGCCGAAGAAATACTCCAGAAATATAAAGAATATGATTTGCTGTATAATATTAACGACCTGATGTCGTTATGTCCTAAGCCTGCGGAAATAGCAAATTTTATTATAAGCGAACTTTTAAAGCTTATAAGATTCGAGTATGCTTCTATAATAATTTTTAACGAGGCTGATAAGACATTCTATATTCTGTCTTCATACGGAAAAAATTACGAAGGGGCCGAATATAAAAAAAACATAGAAAAAATCAACTCCAAGGTTTTTAAGAGCGGCAAAGGCGAAATTATTAACAAAAATATCGAAAAAGACTGGGGCGGAAAGAAAAAAATTAAAATAAAATCCAGCGGAGACGCTTATTCTTTAATAGCAGTTCCTTTAAAAACGAAAGGCAGGGATATCGGACTGATAAACGTATGCTCTTTTAAAGATAAGACATATTATATTTCTTCGGACTTTAAAATTTTATCTACCGTCGCTTCCTATGCCGCAAATTCTATCGAAATTACGAGGCTGTATAATATCGAAAAAGAGCGCGCCGATAATCTTCAACAAAAGAATAAAGAGCTCAACGCCGTTAAGGAGATTATGTCCAACGAAAATATAAACATGAAGCAAAATTTAAGGCAGAAATTTTCTCCTAAAAAAATACTTGGCATAAGCTGGCAGGTTAAGAATTTGTTGGATAAGATCGATAAGATAGCCGATATTTCTTCCAACGTCCTTATAACAGGAGAAAGCGGAACGGGTAAGGAACTTGCGGCAAAAGCCATTCATTACTCCAGCGCAAGGGCGGAAAGGCCTTTTATCGCCGTTAACTGTTCGGCTATTCCGGAATATATATTCGAAAGCGAACTGTTCGGCATCGAAAAAGGAGTTGCTACCGGGGTAGATAAGCGCAGAGGCAAGGCGTTGGACGCCGATAAGGGCACGCTTTTTTTAGACGAAATCGGAGATATGCCGCTGTCTGGACAGGCTAAGGTATTAAGAATGATTCAGGACAGGGAAGTCGTTCCGGTGGGAAGTTCGAAGCCTGTACCGTTCGACGCAAGAATAATAGCTGCAACCAATAAAGATTTAAAAAAGGAAATAGCGGAAGGAAATTTCAGGAAAGATTTGTTTTACAGGCTGAACGTAATAAATCTCAATATGCCTTCACTGCGGGACAGAAAGGAAGACATAGCCGTTCTTGCGGATTATTTTTTAAAAAATAATGCCGTAAAATTAGAAAGACGCGGTATAATGCTTGCACGGAATGCGGTAGAGGCGCTTGTAAATTACGAATGGCCGGGAAATGTCAGGGAGCTTGAGAACGAAATAGAAAGAGCGGTAGCGTTAAATATTTCCGGCAAGATTTCCCTATACGATTTATCGGATAATATAAAAAAATATAATTCCGCCGAAAACGCGCCGCTCGAAGAAGGAGAAACCATAAACAATATAGAAGACAATGAAATTATTTTAATAAAGAAGGTTCTCGAAAAATCCCGCTGGAATAAATCCGCCACTGCAAAAATACTGGGCATAACGAGGGAGGGTTTAAGAAAAAAGATGAATAGGCTGGGAATATGAACTTTTTGGATAAAAATTATGGAAAATAATAATAAAGACAATAACCCAAAAGGACTGGGTTTTATTACCTCGTATGTAAAAAAGATATTAAACCACGAATTCTATTCCATGTCAGAGATTCCGGATTTGACATTAATAGAGCCCGAATTTTCCGAAGCCGTCGAATCTATTATATATCTTGCCTCCGAGTACAGAAATTCTCTCATAAGAACGGAAGACTACGTCCGCAGCCTCGCAGAGTCGGAAAATAAAATGTCGCAGATTAAGACAACTTACGAAGCAATGCTCAATAATTCTTCTGTGGGTATTACGCTTGTACGTGATAGGCATTTTGTTTTGGTCAATAAAAAAATGGCCGAAATGTTCGGATATAATTCGCCGGACGAAGTTATAGGAAAAATTTCCAGAATATGTTACCGTTCGGACCGCGATTTCAGCGAAATAGGCAAAAACGCATACTCGGCCTTAAAATCGGACTCGGAATATAAGGTGGAGTACATAGCTAAAAGAAAAGACGGCTCGGAATTCTGGTGCCTTTTATCGGGAAAAACGGTAAATCCTGACGAGACCGATAACGCAGATTCCGTTTGGATTTTTCAGGATATAGACGAGATGAAAAGGCAGGAAAGCCAGTCGTCTGTCATTGTTTCAAGCTTAACGGATGCCCTGTTCGTCGTAAACAAGGATAAAAAAATATCGGCTTATAATTTTGCTTTTTTATCCATGTTCGGTTTTAACGAACACAATACAGGAAACGATTTATCCAGTCTTTTCGACCAAAAAACGAATGCCTTGATAGATAAAGTATTTTTAAGCAGGGATATGAATAAAAAAAATATTTATACCGAAGAAATCGGCCTTAGCGGAAACAGAACCTGTAAGGCTACGGCAACGTCGATGTATTTGGATATCGAAAACAGCCTGTCGAAAGAAGATTATGCCGCCGACGCTTTTGCAGGCGTGGTCGTCACCTTAAGGGACATCACAAAGGAAAAAGAAGTAGATATGATGAAGACGGATTTCATATCCACAGTATCCCACGAACTTAGAACCCCCCTTACTTCAATTCTAGGCTTTGCGAACATCATAAGCAAGAAATTTAAAGACGCAATATATCCCATGCTTAATATAGAGGATAAAAAAACCAAGAGGATTGCAGACCAGATAGAAAGCAATCTGGATATAATAATATCGGAAGGGCGGAGGCTTACTTCCCTTATAAACGACGTATTGGACATAGCCA
>DAHVNW010000048.1 GCA_027319095.1 bacterium
TTATAATTTTTCTATTAATTTAACAAAGGCATTAAAAAAAAATATTAATAAATTTGATATAATCCATATAACAGCGGTTTGGAACTACCCTTCTTATATAACATCTTTCTACTGCATAAAATATAAAATGCCTTATATTATATCTCCCCGAGGTAGTCTGTATCCATTAACTTTTAATAAAAAATCGTGGAAGAAATTTCCTTATTATCAAATCGCTGCAAAAAAGATGATACAAATGGCAAACGCTATCCATTACACGGTTGAAGATGAAAAAAGACAGACAAATGAAAATCTTGGTATTAACAATTATAGTATAATTATTCCTAACGGTTTAGATTTACAAAAATTTAGAAATCTTTATTATAAAACAAAGCTGATTGAAAATTACCCGCATTTGAAAGACAAAAAAATAATTTTATTTCTTAGCAGAATAAACTGGATAAAAGGTTTGGATTTGTTGATTAAAGCTTATTATAAAATCATAAAGGAAAGGAATAATTTACATCTTTTAATAGTTGGAGATGATGATGGTGATGGTTATAGGAAAAAAGTTGAAGAATGGGTAAATAATTACGGTATTTCATCTATGGTAACATTTACAGGAACTCTTACCGATGATGATAAGTTAGAGGCATATGCCGGAAGCGATTTATTTGTTCTTCCTTCGTACTCGGAGAACTTTGGAATGGTTGTCGTGGAAGCAATGGCTTGCGGCCTGCCAGTGGTTATTTCTAATAAGGTTGGAATTTCCAAAGAGATAGGGGAAGGTAAGGCAGGAATAATTACGGAAACAACTGTAGAGAGTTTATATAAAGGTATTAATGTTTTATTGGAAGACCAATATTTAAGAGATGAATTAAGTATAAATGGGAGAAAATTTGTCACAAACAATTACGATATAAATAAAGTCGCGGATAAAATGATAGAAGCTTATAAGAATGTATTAAAAAGCCATAAAAGAGTTTAAAAATGGAAAATTATAAAGACTACGGATGGCAAAAACCCAGTACATTGGCGCACAATTATTTAATGCCGGATATTTTATCGATATTCAAAGAATTGAATTTTGACCAAAGGGCTTTTATTTTAGATGCCGGAGCTGGGGGGAGGGGGTGTTCTTGGAATGTTATATGAAAAAGGTTTTGTTAATATATACGGTTTCGACGCCTCCGAAAGCGGGATAATCCTATATAGAAGAATCTTTCCAGAAATCTCAGGAAAGTTTTATTCGCATAATGCTTATGAAAATGTTTTACCGAAGAATCTACAATTTATTTATGACGCCGTTCTTTCAATTGAAGTAATTGAACATTTATATGACCCAAGGACTTATTTGAAAAATGTACATTCATGGTTAAAAACCAATGGAAAATTAATCCTTAATACCCCATTTCATGGATACCTTAAAAATAATGCGCTATCCTTGTTAAACAAGTTTGATAAACATTTTAACCCCCTCTGGGATGGGGGGCACATAAAATTTTCTCTAAGAACACCCTTTCCCAGTTATTATTAGAAAGTGGTTTTAATAATTTTAAATTCTATGGCTCTGGAAGGATTCCTTTATTATGGAAATCAATGATCGTGGTGGCGGAAAAATCATGAAGTTATCCATTTCTGTTATAATTTTAACTTATAATGAAGAGAAAAACATAGAGAGGTGTCTTAAAAGTATATGCGATTGGGTAGAAGATATTTTTATAGTTGATTCGTTTTCGACAGATAAAACATTAGATATATCAAAAAAATATACAAGCAATATTGTCCGGCATAATTTTGAAAACCAGGCCGTTCAACTTAATTGGGCGTTAGAAAATCTCCCTATCCAAACCAAATGGATTATGAGGTTAGACTCGGATGAATATGTTTTAAGAGAATTAAATGAAGAACTTTTAGATATCTTACCGAAAGTTGGATCTGATGTTACTGGGTTATACATAAAAAGAAGAGTATTTTTCCTTAATAAGTGGATTAAACATGGAGGTTACTATCCTACCTGGCTTTTAAGAATATGGAGGAAGGGAAAAGGTTATTGCGAGCAGAGATGGATGGATGAACATATAAAAATAAATGAAGGCAAAACTGTTTTTCTTAAAAACGATATTGTAGATGATAATAAAAATAATCTGCACTGGTGGATAGGTAAACATAATTCATACGCGACAAGGGAAGCTATAGATCTTCTTAATATCGAGTATAATTTTTTTGGACGAGATAGAGTTATGTCAAAATTTTTTGGCGGTCAAGAAAAAAGGAAAAGATGGATAAAAGAAAAATTTTATGTAAAGACTCCATTATTTTTTAGACCTTTTTTTTATTTTTTACACCGTTATTTTTTAAAATTTGGTTTTCTTGATGGCAAAGAGGGTTTAATATGGCATGTTCTTCAAGGGTTCTGGTACAGGTTTTTAGTTGATGCTAAAATATATGAATTAAAACAGGAAGCTTTAAAAAAAAATATTGGTTTGAGAGAAATAATTCAAGATTTATACAATATAAAACTTTAAATTTAAACCCAGGGTATTATAGTAAATTTGGTGTAATAGAATATAATTCATATTATTTACAGTGATTATATTACCATCCCTAATTGGTTTGAATAAAATTAAGCACCATGCTTCTTTTATAATTAAGAAAAAAGTTATCTAAATTTGGAGAATGAATAAAATGATAATTCTGGGTATCAATGCCTATCATGGAGATTCTGCCGCATGCTTGATAAAGGATGGTAAAATACTCAATGCGATTGAGGAAGAGCGGATTAGAAGGATAAAACATTGGGCAGGCTTACCGACGGAGGCTATACAGTTTTGCCTTAAAGGTGCCGGAATTTCGATTTCCGATTTGGATTATATAACAATAGGGCGCAATCCATATGCCCATTTTTTTAAAAAAGTTTTTACATCGTTTAAAAAATTAACAAAAAATGATTTTATAAAAGACAGGCTTTCCAATATTAAAAAAGTTTCTTCGCTTAAATCTGAAATAGCCAAAGGATTAGGCATAGACGAAAGCGACATCAGGGCAAAAATAGTTCATATAGAACACCATAGGTCACATCTCGCATCGGCTTTTTTTGTATCTCCATTCGAAGAATCGGCAATATTATCGATAGACGGTTTTGGGGATTTTTCTTCTACAATGCTGGCGATAGGTAAAGCGAGTAAGATAAAAGTTTTAAATTCCGTTGTTTATCCCCATTCTATTGGCTTATTTTATACCGCATTTACTCAATTTCTCGGTTTCCCATATTATGGGGATGAATATAAAATTATGGGTTTAGCTCCTTATGGCAAGCCAAAATTCGTCGATAAGTTAAAAAACATTTTAATTCCGCAACAAAACGGATTGTTTGTGTTAAATCAGGATTATTTTATTCACGATAAGAAAGGTGTGGCAATGACATGGAATAATGGGTCACCTTATATTGATAAATTATATTCCAATATGTTAATACAAGAATTTGGACAATCCCGCGAAAAAGACGAACCTTTAACTCAGTATCATAAAGATATCGCGGCATCAGTCCAAAAACATTGCGAGAACGTTATTTTCCATATATTGAACCGTCTTCAAAAAACGACGGGATTAAAAGAAATTTGCATTGCTGGAGGTGTCGCTCAAAATTCTGTCGCTAATGGAAAAATACTTGAAGAGACAAATTTTGAGAGAGTTTATATCCCTTCTGCCGGTTACGATGCCGGAGTTTCAATGGGGTCTGCTTTATGGCTGTATCATAATAATTTAGGAAATAAAAGGAGCGAGATTGTAAGGTCGTCTTATTTAGGACCGGAATATTCCGACGGCGAGGTAGAAACTATCATGAAAGAAAGGGATATTTCCTATATTAAATGCTCTTCCGATTTTGAAACTATAGAAAAAACAGCCGATATGTTGGCAAACGGTGCAGTAATAGGTTGGTTTCAAGGAAGAACGGAGTTTGGACCACGCGCGCTCGGAAACAGGTCGGTACTTGTCCATCCTGGAAGAATGGACGCTAAGGATTTAATAAACAGCAAGATTAAAAGGCGGGAATCATTCAGGCCTTTTGCCCCGTCTATCTTAAGGGAATATGTAAGCGAGTATTTCGAGCAGGAAGACGATGTTTATTTTATGGAAAAGGTTTTTAAAATAAGACCTGAGAAAAGGGCAATACTGCCTGCCGTAACCCATATTGATGGGACTGGACGGCTTCAGACGGTTCATAAGGATATATCGCCTAAATATTATATGCTTATCGATAAATTCAGGGAAAAAACAGGGTTGCCGATATTATTGAACACATCTTTTAACGAAAACGAACCAATAGTTAATCATCCAAACGAAGCCATAGATTGTTTTTTAAGAACGGATATGGATGCGGTTGTTTTAGGGAATATAATAATAAAGAGGGAAAATATTAAAATTGAAAATAAATTAAAATGAAAATTTCGATAATAACTTGCTCTTATAACGCCGCAAATACCATCAAAGAGACTATAAATAGCGTTTTATGCCAAAAAGATGCCGATATTGAATATATAATTATTGACGGGTTATCGAATGATGGCACAGCCGATATTATAGAAAAATATTCCGATAAAATTTATAAGTTCTTATCCGAAAAAGATAGCGGGATTTATAACGCCATGAATAAGGGAATAAGATTATCAAAAGGCGATATCGTTGGGTTCCTAAATGCCGATGATGTTTATTTTGACGAAACGATTATAAGTAAGATTGTTAAGATTTTCGAAGATAAAAAGGCGGATAGCGTTTACGGGGATTTAATTTACGTTGCCGGAAATAATAATAAAACTAAAAGATATTGGAAATCCGGAGGTTTTAATGTAAATAATTTTAAAAGAGGCTGGATGCCGCCGCATCCGGCTTTTTTTGTCAAGAGAGACGTATATGGAAAATACGGCGGTTTCAATGAAAATTATAAAATATCGGCGGATTATGATTTAATGGTTAAGTTATTATACAAAAATAAAATTTCAACGTCTTATTTGTCGGAGATACTCGTTAAAATGAAGACCGGCGGAGCCAGTAATAAATTTTTACAAACCGTCAGAAGGCTAAAAGAAGATTTTGCAATAATTAAAGAATATAATTTAGGCGGTTTTGGCGCCGGATTAGACGTAATGTTTAAAAAAAGATTTTACAAGATAAGTCAATATTTCAAACATTCATAATGAAATAATTTAAATTAATCTCCAAAGTCGAGACTAAAACTTCAATGCCTTAGGGGGGGGGGTATTATCATTATTTAAGTTGAAAAATCTGTTAATAAACCGCTTAGATAAATTTAGTTTTATCAACGGCGGTTTTACCTTTATTAATAAAACGTTAAGAATTTATCTGTGGGCAACTTTAACTGAAATGAAATTCCGCCGGTGTTTTGTATCCCAAGGAACGATGCGGTCTTTCGTCATTATATAAATTAAAATAATCTAAAAGCCTTCTGTATGCTTCTTTATAGTTTTCTTATGCATGCAGAATGTCTTTTCATTTTATAACCATAATGTTATTGCAGGGGTCAAAACTTAAACAATGTTCTTTATTAAAAAACTCATTGAGTCTTTGATATTTCCGCCTGGTATTATAATACTTGCGTTTTTGTTTATTTTTTTCATGTCCTTTGCCGGTTTCATAAAAAGAAGAAAAACCAAAAGGGCAAAGCAGGCTAAGTCCACCGGTTATATTGCCGTATGCATACCGGCAATATCTTTGCTTTCCGCCGTTATTCTTTATCTGCTTTCAATCCAGCCCGTTTCGAATATGCTCCTAATCCCTTTAGAGACAAGCTATCCAGTGCCTTCGGCTAAAATGATAGGAAGACCGTCGGCAATAGTCGTTCTTTCGTCCGGCGCGTATAACAGGCATACCCTTGACGGCGATTCGTTCAACAGGCTGTTCGGAGGGTTTAAGCTTTATAAAAAATACCGCGTTCCCGTAATAGTTTCCGGCGGCAAGACAACTTCGACTTTTTCCCTGGCAAAGATAATGAAGAATGTCCTCGTCGATATTGGAGTCAATAAGCGTTACGTTATAACCGAAGATAAAAGCAACGATACTTACGAAAACGCCTTGGATGTTTTAAAGATTTGTAAGGCGCGCGATTTTAGGCGCATTGTTCTCGTCACATCTGCCTATCATATGCCGAGGGCGATGTTTTTGTTTAACGCGGTTAAGACTAAAGAAAACCTTAACGGCATCGGGATTGTACCGTATCCTGCAGATTTTAAAACCGGTAAACATTATAATATATACGGTTATTTCCCGCAGTTAGGCAGTCTATTGCTGTCGGACGAAGCAATGCATGAATATGCAGGATATTTTTATTATTATTTGAAAGAAAGAATCTAACAGGCACTCACGAAGGCACCTTTATAAGAGCCGTTAAAAATGCCGCGGCTAAATAAAAATAAAATAGAAAATAAAATAGGGACGGATTTATTTTATCTTCCCCATCTTCCTTTTTCTTTTTGCGTATTTTATTTTGCTTATTGAAAATATTAATCCTAATGTTATAATAAAAGGACAAATAGCGATACCTAACCGGATAACCAAGGGAGATAAAAGAAGGGCGGTAAAAATCGGATAATCGTATAAACCGCTAAAAAGTAAAAGCGGAAGACAATATATGCCTCGTATAAAAAATTTTCTTATAAGGTCGAGGACCAATCTTAAAAGGAAAATAATAAGATTTCAGGATAATTCGATATTTTATTTTTCAAGATGGATTTTTTTCGGCGTCTTAATAGGCGCCATAGCAGGCGCAGGGGCTATAGTTTTTAACTCTCTTATCAGGCTTTTCAGGTTTATATTCCAGGTAGGTTTGGCGCATTATTATTCTCCGAGGCCGGAATTTATGGGGCAGACCGGCGCGCCTTCAGGCGTTCATCCTATACGCTGGGTTATACCTTTAATAATTATGCTCGGCGGTCTTATATCGGGCATTCTGGTATATACTTTTGCGCCGGAAGCGGAAGGCCATGGAACCGATGCCGCGATAGACGCATTTCATAACAAAGACGGATATATAAGGGGAAGGGTCCCGTTAATAAAAATGCTCGCGTCTTCCGTTACGCTGGGTTCGGGAGGTTCGGGGGGCAGGGAAGGTCCCGTCGCCCAGATAGGCGCGGGGTTCGGTTCCGTTTTAGCTACGTATTTAGGGCTGCCGGTGCCGGACAGGCGGACGATGCTCGTCGCCGGCATAGGAGCCGGCATAGGAGCTATTTTTAAATCTCCTCTTGCAGGCGCAATGTTCGGCGTGGAAGTTTTATATTCCGAAATGGATTTCGAAGGCGGTGCGCTAATGCTTTCCATAATAGCTTCTATCATCGGATATTCCGTTTACGCATATTTTTACGCAGGTTTTAATCCGGTGGTTAGAACGCCCATGTTTGCGTTTTCGAGGCCGGTTATGCTTGTTTTTTATGCGATGTTAGGCATTTTCCTCGCTTTTGCCGGACAGTTTTACGTGCGTTTTTTTTATTATATACACGATTTATTTAAAAAAATAAAAATTAAACCGCATTTTAAGCCGATGATAGGCGGGGCTTTAGTGGGTATAATCGCCTATTTTTTTCCCGAAATTATGGGAGTAGGCTACGGTTGGCTTCAGCTTGCGGTTCTTGGAAAACTGACGATAATTACCCTTATACTTCTGGGGTTTTTTAAAATAGTCGCAACGTCGTTTACCATAAGTTCCGGCGGTTCCGCCGGAGTTTACGCGCCGTCCTTAGTAATAGGCGGGGCATTCGGAGGGGCTGTCGGCGCTATTTTTCATATTTTGCTGCCCCATTTGGTGCATGTTTCGGATATAGCCCCGTTCGTTTTAATCGGAATGGGCGGGTTTTTTGCCGGAGCCGCCAAAACGCCTATTTCGTCGCTTATTATGGTTTCGGAAATGACAGGAAGCTACGGTTTGCTTCCTCCGCTGATGCTTGTTTCTTCCATAACGTTTATAGTAAGCGGAAAAAGAAGCATTTACCGCAGTCAAAAGAAAAACAGGATGGAATCGCCTGCCCATTTAAAAGATTATTTGATTAAGCCGCTTCGAAGATATTCGGTAAGCGACGCTATGGAAGGCGGAGGCAATGCTTCCGCGGTGTATATAAAGCCCGAAATGCCTTTATACGAAATTGTTAAAATTTTTTTTAATTCAGATTTTTTTATGCATCCGGTTATCGATAAAAACGGTAAGATTATAGGTATAATTAAATACGACACGGTGAAAAACTTAATGATGACTTCGCCGGACGATTCGAGGACCGCAAAAGACTTGATGGATTCGTCTAAGATGCCGAGGATTAAGATGACGGATACTTTGGATATAGCGGTCCATAATTTTTTTAGAAAAAATACCGACGAATTGTTAATTATGGATAACGACGGGAACTATAGGGGGATTTTAAGGAAAAGAGACGTCTTGCTTGCAATAGAAGAAGGGCAGAAGCAGCCTTACGGGCAATAGGGTATTCCAGTTGCTTCGCTCCGCGATTCTTAATATATTTTTACCGTAAGAAATAATTTCGCGCCGCAAATTTTGATATTTAATAAGGATGGTAAATTTTAATGAAATGCGCTCTGTATTATAGCAATAAAGATATCAGGATAATAGAAAGGGAAATTCCCGGAATAAACGAAAACGAAATTCTTATGAAAGTCGAGGCAAGCGGAATTTGCGGCAGCGACGTAATAGAATGGTACAGGAAGGATAAGGTTCCGCTTGTTTTGGGACACGAGGTTGCCGGCACAATAGTAGAAACAGGAAAAAACGTTAAAGCATATAAACCCGGCGACAGAATTTGCGCGGCGCATCATGTTCCCTGCAACGTATGCAAATATTGCCTTAGCGGACATCAAACCGTGTGCGAAACCATAAGGACGACTAATTTCGACCCGGGCGGGTTTTCGGAGTATTTAAGACTGCCTGAAATAAACGTGAAAAACGGAATATACCTTTTGCCGGATACGGCGAGCTTCGAGGAGGGGACGTTTATAGAGCCTCTTGCCTGCGTCATAAGGGGTCAAAGGCTTGCGGGCATTAAACCGGCAGACGCGGTGGTAGTTTTCGGGAGCGGACTTTCGGGACTTTTGCATATAAGCCTGTTAAGGGCAACCGGGGCAGGCAGGATTATAGCCGTGGATATTAACGATAAACGGCTCGAATACGCAAAAAAGTTCGGGGCGGACTATGCGTTTAACGCAAAAAATTTCGGTTCAGGCAGGGGAAGCGGCGGCAAAGAAGGCAAGGAGGAAGGGACGGAAGCCGCCGGAGGCGTTAATTTTCAGGAGGCGGTTAAAGAGGTCAACGGCGGATTTTTAGCCGACGCCGTAATTTTATCCACGGGAGCGGACAGCGCTATAGAGCAGGGACTTAAATCCGTCAGGCGGGGCGGAACCGTTTTATTTTTCGGCGCCGCAAACGAAGGGGCAAAAATCCCGCTTTCCATAAACGAAATATTCTGGAGAACCGAGGTCGCTCTTTTAAGCTCGTACGCAGGTTCTATCCTTGACCACGTGACGGCTCTCGAACTAATAACGTCCGGCAGGATTAACGTTAGGGACATGATAACGGACAGGCTTCCGCTCGAAGATATCGCAAAAGGGTTCGAACTGGCTGCGAAAGCGCAGGATTCGCTAAAAGTCATAGTAAATCCAATGTGAAATAGTTAGGTGTAGAAAAAAGGAAAAAGGTGCCGGAGAAAAAAGGCGTCGGATTAATTTATTTTCATATTGCTGTATTTTTATAATAAAATTCGTGCCTGAAAATAAAAAAATCTGACGCCTTTTTTCTTTTTTCTATATATTGCTATAAATCGCAAAATCCGCCTTTTTCTTTTTCGAGGTAGCACATGACAATTCCCGTGAGGTATAAGTCAGTAACGTATTCCGAAACCATCCTGTGGGTATTGAAATGGGGCGCAATAGAGGAAACCGCCATTTTCATTATTTTTAAGTAATACAAAAGCAATAGTGTCATCTTTACTTAAAAAAACCCTATTAAAATGTTTAAATAAGGTTTCTTTTGTTT